>SKZP01000043.1 GCA_007127275.1 Planctomycetota bacterium | reverse complement strand
CGGGATCGACAGCTTCAGCATCACAAGCATTCGGGATTGGTTGGAGCGCACCTTCGAGATCAAGATTCCCGACGAACAAGGCACCGTCGACAACTTCGCGAGCGTCAACGCCATCATCTCGCTGGTGCAGGCGCGCCGGCAAGGGTAGGAGGGGTCAAAGTCGAATCTGGGGGTTGGGAAAGTAAAACGTCGCCCCCCGGTTCCGAATAGCGGCCTCCGCGCCTGTTCGCCGGGTGCGTGGCTCGGAGCGCCTCACTCGTACCCAAGGCCCGCAATCCGCAGTCTGACGGGCAATTCACGACGTGTGCTCCGTGGACGGGCACCGACGCCCGTTTCCCAGAGTCGCGCCGGCGCTTGTTTCCCCCTCGCTCCCCTGTTCCGAACCCAGTGATTCAAACGTGACGGGCTACTCAACGTCCGCGCATTGAGATCCGTACCTTCAAGTCCACGAACCGCGGCTCGTGGGTCCCACGCGTTGACGGAGTCGAGCCACGGTCCGCAGCGGTGGGCGTTTCCGGACTCCAAACGGCTAGCGGTTTCGTAGTCGCAAACGAAAGACGTGCGAATGGAACGCATCGACGGCTCGGCCATTGCCAAGAATGTACGCGAACAGATTGCCGCGGCGGTGGCGCAGACGCGTGAGATGCACGGGATTACGCCGGGGCTTTCGCTTGTGATTGTCGGCGACGACGAAGAGAGTGCGCGCTTTGTGCGTCGCAAGGCGAAGCTTGCCGAGAAGGCGGGGATGCGCGCACAGGTGCTGACGGTTTCGGGCGACGTGGGAACCGAGGACTTGCTTGCTCTTGTCGCGCGGCTGAACGCTGACGACGCGGTCGACGGCGTGCTCGTGCAACTGCCGTTGCCGGCGGGGCTCGACGAGGCGGCGGTTACGCAGGCCATTGAGCCGGCCAAGGATGTGGACGGGTTGCATCCGTTGAACCTCGGGTTGCTTGCCGCGGGTGCCGCGCAGGCGGTTGTGCCGCCGACGCCGTGGGGGGTGGGCGTGTTGCTCACGCGCACCCTGGGGCCGGATGGCCTTTCCGGGAAGCGTGCAGTGGTCCTGGGCCGCTCGACGCTCGTGGGTCGTCCGACGGCGTATTGGCTGTTGCGCGAGGATTGCACCGTGACGGTCGCGCACTCGAAGAGCGCGGACGTCGCAGCGTTGTGCCGCGAGGCGGAGATTCTCGTCAGCGCGGTGGGCAAGCCGGGATTCGTGCGCGGCGACTGGATTCGTCACGGCGCGACAGTCATCGACGTCGGGCTCACCGGCGAAGAGCAGCCCGACGGCAAGTGGAAGATGCTCGGCGACGTCGCCTTCGACGAATCCTCACAGCGGGCCGCCCACCTCACGCCGGTGCCCGGCGGCGTCGGCCCCATGACCGTGGCAGGGGTGCTCGCCAATTCGCTGTTCGCCGCGTGCCGCCGTCGCGGTCTCGCCGTACCGCGAATCACGTAGGGCTACAGGTGTATACACCTGGCTCTCTAGTCCCGCTTTTGCCCGTGGTTCACCTCGGGCCACTTGTGCTCTGTCGGGCGGAGGCACCCCACCAAGTCTGCCGCAACCACCGCACTCAAGCATCCGACATCGGTCGCCCCTCCAGCGCCGCACTGCTCATGACGACGTAAGGGTTGCATGTATTGGTTTGCCGTTTCTTGCGTCTGTGTGGATTGATTCTGTAGGCTTGTCTGCGCTTGCGACTGCCACTGCGTGGCGTGAATCCATTATGGGAGTAGCTTGATGTCGCTGAGTCGACTTCCGTTGATTGCGTTGTCGTTGGTTTGCCTCGTGCTTGCCAGTATTGGGGAGGCGGACCAAGTTCGGGGTGAGCGACCGGAGACTGTCGACCTACTCATTCGGGCGCTGGAGGGGTCGGATTCGGAGGCGCTTGCGGCGGTAAATTCGGCGCTCGCTCGCTATCGGGATTGGGATGACGATAAGTACGACGCGCTGATGATGGCGGCGCGAGAGGCCGTCGATGATGCTGGTGTTCGTGAGCGGCTGAGGGGGTTGACGGAAGCGGTGCAGGCGGCGGAAGACGATGATTCGTTGACTGTGCGAATGCGGGGTCGGGGTGCGCCTGCGCGCTTGGCTCTTGTGACGCGGCTGTTGCTCGAGGCGCGGCAGATTGGCGCGTACCGACAGTTTGTTCGCGAGAGCGTGGCCCACGAACTGCCGGAAGGTGGCTTGCCGGGCGTGGCGAGGACGGCTGCAGCGGTGGAGCGGCGCCTCGGCGGTTTGACGCTCGATGCGTTGCGCTGGCGCGACGAGGTGGTGCCAGTGATGTTGCAGCAGCACGCGCTGGCCCACGAACCGGCGGGTGCGGCGGGCGACGAGGCTGTCGACGTAGAGGCGTGGACGGGTTTGCTTACTCTTGCTTGCGGCGGCGAGGTACCGGCGCATTGGGAGGAGGCAGCGGAAACCGTTGAGCCGTGGGTGCGGTCACGCCGGCTGGTTCGCGAGGAGCGGCTCGGTGGTGACGACGGGTTGCGCGAACGCTGGGACGGTGGCCTGCGGGCGGCGGCGCTGCATCCGTTTGCGTTGCGCGTGATGCGCGAGCGACTCACCGGGGACGAGGAGCCCTGGCAAGACCAGGGTGGCTACGCCTTCGGCCGCTGGCTTGCCGAGGAGTCGGCGTATACCGAGCGGTTCCACGACACCGTGGCCGTGGGGGCACTCAAGCTACACGTCGCGGCCACGAGCGGAGCACGCTTTGACGAGGACGGCCGCTTGCGGGGTGGCGACGAGCGGTGGCAGCGCTGGGCGCAAGTGGCGCTCGAAACGGTGGCACGAAACAGCGACGGCGCGGCGGTTCCCGACGGTTGGCGTTACGCGCACGAGCAATCGCTGCTTTCCGTGGTCGAATCGTTG
>SKZP01000233.1 GCA_007127275.1 Planctomycetota bacterium | reverse complement strand
GTACCGCCGGCGGGCCACGGCGGGGCGCATTTATGCAGCATACGGGTTGCTCGCCAGCGTTTCCAGACAGGGTCGTCGCGCGCAGGGGGGCGGGAGCCTGCGCTACGTTTGTGGCACGGACCGTTTGTTCCGGTTTGGGAGCTTATTTGCTGAACCTTCGGGCGTTTCACCCGTTTGGGTCGGTGTTGACACGCCCCGTGGCCCTTGTAAGAGTCGGGCGGTGGAAAACCATGAATACACCGTTGCAGGGAGTGATTCGGAACATGTCCACGCACCTTCGTTCACCGCGTCCAGCATTGTGGATGGCGCTGTCGCTGCTTTCCGTTTGCGCGCTTCTGGTTGCTTGCGGCAGCGACGAAAGCACCGGCGCCGCTGATGCTTCCGGCAGCGACAACGGCGACGGCGCCGACAAAGCCGCGGCTGACAAGAAGGCGCCCGACGAGTTCGACGGAAACCAGGTAGCGGAGCAGATTGCGGGCGACGCCGTCGAGTTCCTGCTGAGCCGCTACCATGCGGACGAGGGGCCGCGCTGGGGACCGCAAGTTGATCAAGGAAGCTTCCACGTGGGACTGAACGCAATGGTCCTCAACGGCCTTTTGCGCGGGCCGCGGCCGGTGTTGCCCAGCGAGAACGAGCAGGTGGAGGCGACGCTAGCCTCGCTGATCGAGCGGGCCCACGACAATCCGCACGGGATTGTCTGGTCCGGCCAAGGTGATGGCTACGCCGTCTACGAAAGCGCCACCTCACTGCGCGCCATGGTCGAGGCCGCCCGCCAGGATCCTGCGTGGCGCGAAGCGACCGAGGTCGACGAGACCATTCGCCGCGTGCGCCGCTATCTGCTCTCCGCGCAAATCGACGAGATCCAGGAACTCGGCTTCGAGGACGACTTCCAGATCTCCGGTCCCGACGACGAGATGGGCGAGCACTACGGCGGCTGGGGGTACGGCCAGGTGCGTAGGGAAAATCGCGCCCCGGCCAATATGTCGACGACGAACATGGCCATGGAAGCGTTGTACGAGTCGTTCGAGGTCGTCGAGGGAACGAGCGAGGAACAAGAGCAGTTCGAGGCGGCACAGCGCAAGCTGCAAAATTTCCTGCGTCACGTGCACAACTTGCGCGAGTACCAGGGTCCCGAGGGCCGCACCGTGCACTGGAACGACCGCATTGTCGAGGACGTCCACGACCCGAGGGATGCCGATCAAATGGGCCAGCCGGACGAGCCGCAGCTGATGGCCGGCACCGACGGAGGTGCCATGTACAGCCCGGGCTCCTCGAAGGCCGGATTCGAGCAGGTCGACGGCGGTTTCTTCACACCGCGCAGCTACGGCTCCATGACCTACGCCCTGTTGCGCCTTTACGTGATGAGCGGCATCAGCAGCCAGGATCCCCGCGTCCAGGCCGCCTACAATTGGGTGAGCGACGCCGAAAACTACACCTTCGAGTACAACCCCGGCTTCGAGGTCGACGGGAGCTCGGAGTATCAGGGGTTGTTCTACTACTACTTCACCGCCGCCGACACGCTCGCCCGCCTCGCACCGGAGGGCCACCTCGTCGACTCGCGTGGCGAGGAGCACAATTGGCGCCAAGACCTGACGCGCACGCTTCAACGCTTGCAAAACGAGGACGGTTCCTGGACCAACGGGCATGATCGCTGGATTGAACAAGACCCGCGCCTGGCAAGCGCCTACGCGCTCATCGCGCTGGGCTTCAGCGCCGAGCCGCCGGCACGCAATTGATCGGTGCCGTCGAGTATTCCGAACAAGCACGCATCCGCAGGCCGAGCCTGAACAAGCCTGCCGACTGCGTCGGTGATGCCACTGAACGTTCGCGGTGATTCGTGGTTTCCCACCCCTACCGAGTCGTTGGGGGTGGGGGCTACGAATCTCCGCGAACGTCACGGCATTCGGGTGTAGGCGGGCGTGCGCGGCCCGTCAATGCAGTCTCCCGGCGGATGCGAAAGGTGGGTGCAACTTCGGCCGCGTCATGGGCGCGACGCGGGGTGCGCGTCGACCACCTGGCCATCTTGAAGCGTAATGACGCGGTCGGCAATGCGCATTGTCGCTTCGCGGTGCGAAATGACCAATACGGCCACTTCGCCGCGGTCGCGCATCGTGGCCAGGGAGGCGTGCACCGCCGCTTCGGAACGCGCGTCGAGCGCACTCGTCGGCTCGTCGAGCACCAGCAGCCCCGGCTTGCCCGCCAGTGCGCGGGCAATGCAGATGCGCTGGCGTTGCCCGCCACTGAAGCGCTCGCCACGCTCGCCGCACGGCGTCTCGAAGCCCTCCGGCAGCGAGGCAATCTCGTCGTACACGTGCGCTAGCTTCGCCGCCTCTTCGAGTGCCGCTTGATCCACCGGCTCGCGAAAGAAGCGAATGTTCTCGGCCACCGTCGTGTCCAGCAACACCGGCTCCTGGGCGACGAACGCCGCGAGGCTTGACTGCACATCCAGGCGCAACTCGGCAAAGGCAATGCTGTCGTTGACGAGCACCCGCCCGACATGCGGCTTGCGCAGCCCCAGCAGCAGATGAATCAGCGTCGTCTTGCCAATCCCTGACGGACCGACCAGCGAGACCACCTCGCCGCGCGCAATCCGCAGCGTCGCCTGTCGCAACACGGGCGCGGCCAGCTCGCCTTCGCCTCCGCGGGGTGCCCCGTTCGTGCTACCCGTTGTCGTCGACGGGGTCGGACTCGGCGAGTCACTCGCGGAGGTCACGAGGGGGCTGTTCTCAGAGTCGCTCGCGTCGTTTCCGTCGCTGCTGTGGCTCGCGTCGTTTCCGTCGCTCGCGTCGTAGCGGAACGTCACGTCTTCGAGTTTGATCGACTCGAAGCGTTCGAGCGTTTTCGTCCCTCCCGTTCGCCGCGCCGCATACAAG
>SKZP01000369.1 GCA_007127275.1 Planctomycetota bacterium | reverse complement strand
TCCGGCGGCGCCCGCGGCGCACTCTCTTCGTGGAGCGGTTCGTCCGAGTCCCGGAAGATTCGCCGCGTCAGCCATACGCAAAAAAGAATCAGCGTGATGAATACACTCAAGGTAAGCACGGCGACCACGCCGAGGAGCGCCCCGGTGACGGCAATCACGACAAATTGCGCGATGATCAGCGTAAGGATCACCCAGCGGAAGAAGAACCAGAATGTCGAAGTGACTCGCGCAATCAGCCGCAGGGAACGGCGGCGGAAGTAGTTGTCGCTGTAGCTGTCGACAATGGTGGTGAGGCGCTCTTCGAGTTCTAGCGAGCGCCACTCCCGTTCCATGTGCGCCCACAACCTTGCGAGGCGGCCGCCGAGCGCCGGTGCGCCCGCGAGGAAGCGGTCCCGCGCGACGGAGAGTTCGAAGGCCACCATCTGCAATTCCGGGGCCGTGTTCAAGCCGGAGCGACCACGCGGCATGGCGAGCAAATCTCCGATTTGTGCGAGTTTGACGCGCCGCAACAGGGCGAGCAGGAAGACGCTGAGTGCGTGCGCTCGACTCGTTTCCTGCAGTCGCTCCTCGGTGGAGGCGGCCGCTTCGCTCTCCACGGGCGGTTCGAGTTCGACGTCACTGGCCTCGTTTTCGGACGCGCCGGCGTTGCGTTCGTCGGTGTCGCTTGCCACGGCCGCCTCTGCCGCCGGGGCAGCTGCAAAGTACGGGAGAGCGTCCTCGGCGAGCACCTCGGCGCAAACGTGCACGCCCTCGACGAACGGCTCCACCACTGCGCCAGGCGTCGCGTCCGTGCTCGTGGCCGTAGCCGTGTCTCCGAGGGGCAGGAGCAGCAGGGGCACTTGCTTGGCGAGGGGAAACTCAATCCGGTGGCTGTTGCGCAGGGTCGTCGGCGGCTCGTCCCAGAGAAACGCCCATTGCTTGAGCTCCGGCTCCTCGGCGTCGAGCTCCGACGGTGTCAACAGGTGGCGCATCAGCGTGCCGAGTCCCATGGCCGGCGGAGGCTGCCAGGGAAGCGGTGCCGAGAGAATGTCGCCGGGAAGGCGCGGTCGTTTCGGGGCGAAGCCGAGTTCCATCAACTCAGGTCGCTGCGACCAGGCGCGCAACCGCGCGAGCGCGCCAGGCAGCCCCCCGGCGTTGCGGTCGCACTGCGCCGCGCAAAGCTCGAAGCCCAGCGAGATGAAGCCGTCACCGAAGCGGAACTGGTGCAGACGCACGTCGCGCCAGGTGACCGGGACACTCCCCGCGGAGGCCGCTCCCGTTTGCGAGGCCGCGCTGCGCCTCAGGGCCTCGCTGTGCGGTTCATGAGCGTGTGCCAGGTACTCGCGTTGTGACTCGCCGCCGTAGCCAATCCAGCCGGGATGTCCCGGCGGTTGCAGCGATTTGAGTCGAATGTGATAAGCCGTGGTCGGCGGTATGTAGATGTAGCCGTCCTCGACGTTGAGCAGCGAGTCGTAGTGGTTGAACAGGTTGACGAGACCTTCGGGGAAAAGAAATTCGCGCAAGGGCCGCCGCAATGCGTCGAGCGAGTGCCCGTGCGGCTCGTCCGTGGTGTGGCGAGCGACGAATTCTACGTCCCATGCCCAATGATCTCGCGCCATTAACCGCCCGAGCCACCAGCGCACCGCGCGCCAGCGCCCAGGCATCCACATGGTCGTGCGGCGGTGCTCGAAACGGTAAAGCAGGATCTTGCGACGCGTGGCAACCGAGATACGCGAGATGTCGGTGATGTCCGACCAGGTCTGCCACAGCAGCGGCCAGCATTGCTGGAGCCATTTGCCGATCCCCGGCGCGTCGAAGACAATGCGGTACGGCACCGTCACGTAGCCGTAAACCTTCGTGGCGTACAGGCTTCGCGGCTCGGCGGACGCGCTCGTGGTTGTCGACGACGGGGCGGAAGAGATCACGACTTGAACGGATGGCGGACAACAACGGGTCCGTCGAGCGGCTCGCCGAGGCTTCGCAGTCGCCCGGCAATCAGTGCCCGCTCACGCTCACTTCGTGCCGTCCCGTACGACGTGCGTAGCGACTCGACGGTCGCTTGATTCCATTGCCAGTCCGAGGCGCGACGGCGCATATGCTTCGCGCGCTCGGCGTTGCGCGACACAAGCTCGTTTACCTCGAAGGTCACTTCCTTCAAATCGAAGTGGGCAACGTCTAGGAGGACCACGCCGTCGCAGCGAAATGCGAGGGCGCGCTCGAGCAAGCCGGGTGATTGCATCAGCGGCAATGCGTCGCTCGAGTCTTGCTCGACGTGCTCGGCGGACCGTAGCAGCGCGACATAGCGGCGTCCACGGCGCTCGACGAGAAAGTCGGCGCCAAGAGGCAGCGTGACACGCGAGCCGTTTACGCGTCCCGCCAGTGAGGCCCGGCAATGTGCGTCCAGAATGCGGTAGCCGCGTTCCTCGAGCAGCGCCTCGGCGGCGCGGCCACTCCATCCGTGCGCGGGGGCTCGAGAAGCCCCGCGCGGGGAACGCCTGCGCAAGGAAGAAAGAAAGTAAACGAAAAACGATCCAAGAGCGAACGTGGCAAGAAGGTACCAGCCGCCGAAGTGCAAGAGGTGTTCGACCATGTTGCCTCGGTGAACGTGACGGTGAGACTTTCCGTGAAGCTGCTGGGCGCTACCATGATGATGACGTAGCCAGCCTTAATCGTGCCCTCGGGCACCAAGGCAATCAAGAGGGGGAAGGCCATTCCCGCTCGCAGGGATGGCGAATGGTCGAGAAGCGAACGCCGAGCCACTTCAAGTTGTGGCAACGTCCCCCCAAGCCCACGGGCTTCGCTCGAGGGTCGGATCCTGTTTGCGCCCCCACCCCGCGCCGCGGGCGAGCCCGTGGGCTTGTTGGTCACCTGCACACCCACGGATTCAATCTTGACGGGCT
>SKZP01000323.1 GCA_007127275.1 Planctomycetota bacterium | reverse complement strand
CCACGGCTTGCGCGTCCGGGACTCGAACTGGCCGAGCGCATCCACGACGACACCGCAGGCGCAGAAACTGCAACGTGGGCCGTGGCGCGAGTCTCACATGCGGCGAGTGGTCGCACGGCAGGCTGGCTTGCATTTGCGCGGCAACCCAACAGCAATGATGCGGCCGAGTCTTGGAAGGTGGACGGGCTGCCGAAGGTGCGGAGCCAGATTCGAGGTGCGAGTCTTGTCGAGCCGTTGACGGAAGGGGACGAGCCCAACGAAAACAACGAGGGCAAGGTATATGCGTCATTTCTGGGCACGACCGTCGCCGAAACGCTGCATGTCGACGTGGACACGCCGTCGGTGCGCTACCTCGTCTTTGAACCCGGGGCCCCGCAAGCTCGCGTGCGTGTGCACAACGACGGAGAAGCGACACTTACGGCCGTGACCCTGCGGCTGGAGGGCTACGACATTCGACGCGAGCCGGTCGGCACGTTCGTGCACAAGGTAACCCTAGAAATCCCGCCGCAGGCAACGCAGACCGTCGACGTCAGCGTGTACCTGTTCGCCGAGCTACCCGAGGCCGCCTACGTGACGGCACAGGTAACGGACCACGTCGCCGAGTTTCGCTAACGGGAACGAGCCAGGATTGCGTTCGAGGCGTGGAGGCTCGGCCGGTGCTCGTCAGATTCTGGAGATTGCGCTGGCACTGTTCCGGCCATCAACCCTGTACTTCCGATCAAATCCACGGTCCGGACACAAAGGCGCTAGCGCCACACCTGCCGGGGCAGTTGTCGCTGCGGAGTCTTTGAGCCAGGAGATGCTCGGCGTTGGACTACCCGCACTGCGTGGGGTTTGTTATGGATATGCATGTTACGCGAACTGGGTCTTCAAATCTTGATTCCCCCTAACCGCCATGTTGCTCAACCTCTTGAAAGCGAAACTGCACCGGGCCACGGTGACCGGCTGCGACCTAGACTACGAAGGTAGCCTTCGGCTCGACCCCGAGCTGATGGAGCGAGCCTCAATCCTGCCGTTTGAATTTATCCAGGTGTACAACATCAACACCGGGGCACGCTTCGAGACGTATGCCATTTCCGGCGAGCGAGGCTCCCGCGAGTGCGTGCTCAACGGGGCCGCCGCGCGGCTTGCCTGCCGCGGCGACCTTGTGATTATTGTGGCGCTGTGCTCGTTGACGCCGGAGGAGGCGCGCGAGCACAGGCCCCGCATTGTGCTGCTCGGCGAGGGCAACGTCATCAAAGAGGTCGCTGGCGAGGCCTGACGGTTTGCCGTGCATCACGGCGCGTGATGTCGTATGGTGGCACGCATGCGTGACCGGAGCGCCGTTGCCGGTCTTCGTTGCTTCCGTGAACTGTGTCGACGCAATGGATCCGCTCTACGACGTCTTCTACGAGAAGTATTTGTTGCTTTACTCGCTGCACGGCGGCGACCGCGAGCAACTGGACCGTGAGACGTACGAGAAGTTCGACCGCGAATTGCTCACGCTGGTCGAGCGTTCGCAGGAGCGTGACCTGACCATTGCCGAGGTGAGCCGTCTCAAGGAACTCGAGTATCTGCTGCTCGACGACGTCGCCGAGGGCTTTTGGTCGTAGCCTCCGCCGAGCCCGGGCACCGAAGGACAGAAGGGCGTACATTCGCTGCGACCCACTCGCTCCACAAGCATTGTTGCGTCAGGGTCCAATCTTCGGGTTGTAGCGAGCGAAGACATTGCAAGGCGAAGGACGCAGTCGACGACAACGCAGCACAGTCGAGCGCAGTAGCTCACCCCGAAGATTGGACCCTGGCGCAACACGAGTAGCCCCAAGCCCGGGCACCTCTACCGTTCAACGAGTTGTGGTCACTTCCACGGGCGCGAACCGTCGCCCTGACTGCACCTCAACCGCTCCACCCCCGAGTGAATACCCCGAAGCATGTCCACCTCGCGTACAACGTTGAATCACTCGTGCCGAGCCCGTTTGCTTGGCCTGGTTTGGGGCGTGATCTTCACGGCCTTGCTGGCCGTCTGCGGGCTCATCCTCGGTGTGCTCGAGGTTCTGGTAAGGGTGGTTGACGTACCTACAGAAGAACTTGAGACTCGCACGTTGCAGTTTCCCGTAATGTACGGCGTCGTCGGTCTGATTGGCGTTGTCTGGGGCCTCGTGTATTGGCGGCGTGCCGCGGATGTGGGGGAGAAGCATCATCTTTCGCAGCAGACCACGCCGCTGCCTCTGCACCTCGTGCGCGAGCACGACGACGTCTGGCTCGAAGGGAGATTGCGCGTGCCGGAGCCGGTAAAGACCCCGGACGAGAACTACGAATGCGCCTACTACTTTCTTCACGAGGAAGAGCTGCGCGCGACGTCGAACCGCTCGGCAGACTGGTTCACGCTCCGCCGCCAAGAACGCTACGCCCCGACGTTTCTCGAACATCAGGGCGAAGAGATTGAACTCGACCTGCGCAAGGCACGCTTCGAGGGCTTGCGCGTCTTTACGAGTCACAGAATTGTCAAGCTCGGCTGGACGCGCCGGCGCAAACGACTCGAGGTGCTGTTTGCCTCCGGGCGCATTTGTGCCTCCGGCGTTGTCGCGAAGAATCCGAAGGCGAGCGAGTTGACGCACGAGGAGCAGCAACGGCAGGCCGAGGCGTCACCGACCAGCACACACGCAGCGGCGGCCGCGGCGGGCTTGGGTAGTGCCGAGGACGCACAGGAGCAGGCGTTCTTCGAGTTCGACTCGCTCTTCGGCGTGCCGAACGTGGAACGCAAACGCGAGAAGGCGCTGCGCGAGGAGCTACTGCGCCCGACGCAAGCCGACGACCCAGCATCCGCGACCGAGGACGAGGCGGAGTCACTGCCGGAGCCGGAGGAGTTGGGCGAGGAGGAAACGGTGCCGCGGATGCGCCCGCCCT
>SKZP01000324.1 GCA_007127275.1 Planctomycetota bacterium | reverse complement strand
GGAAGCCGACGAAGCCGGCGGCGACGCGAACACGGAGGACGAAGAGGCGGCTGAGCTCTTTGCGGCGCTGCTCGAGGACACGGAAGCGGTCAAGCGGAGGAAGCGCAAGCCGCGGTCGAGGTCGCAGCCGACTGGGGGCGAGGACGGCGCCGTGGACGAGGTCGCCGCGGCGCAGGCGCAAGGCGGCACGGGCTCGTCGGCGGCGTCGGACGCAACGAAGTCGGAGCCCGAATCCCAAGACACGACAAAGGACGACTCGACGAAGGGGCGCCACGCCTCCTCTTCTTCCTCATTCCCCCCCGGCACCTACTCGCCGAGTGCGACGCCGACGGAGGAACTCGACAAGGAAGCGGTTCGTTCCTTGCACCGTTGGCTGCTCAAGTTCGCCCGCTCCGCCGCCGCCCATCCGCACGCCGGTGAGGTGGTGGTCCACAAAGCAAAGGAAGCAGAGAAGCCGGTGGCGTTCGCGCTGTTCTCGCGGGCGGAGGCGCTGGCGGTGGCGTTTACTGCAGCGCACGTGCTCGTCAGTTTTCCGGAGAAGAAGCAACTGCGTTTGCTCAAGCCGAACCGGGTGAAGGTGCAGGCGAAGTTTCGCAAAGCAATACCTGCCGACTCGACCTCCGACAACGACGACACCGTGACGGGCGACAGCAGCGGAAAGCCCGGTCTTGCCCGCATACGCTTCTCGGAGAAGCGCGACGGGGACAAACCGGAGATCTGTGCCGAGCTACGCTTCGAGTTCGCGGCCACCTCCGTCGAGGAACGCAGCGCGCTGCGCCTGCGCGGTCTGCTACAAACCTGGATCTCCGCCCACCCGGTACTGAGTGCGGCAAAAGAGTGAATCCCGTGTTACCGAGTCGCAAGCCGCCGCTCCGCTAGTACTCCGTGTACAGCGGAGCGGAGGCGTCGGTGGGAGACGAGGTCAATTCCAGTAACCGCCAGGAGCGCGGTGCTCGGGCGGTCGCCCCCTTTGCATCTGCGGCTAGTCAATCGATTCTGGCGGCACGATGTAGACGTGCTGGGTGTAGACGTCGTCTCCACCGATCTCAATCGGCTCGTTCTCGTCCTGGTCGAACCAGGGGTGCCACCCATCCGACTCGGGGACGATGATTTCGAAGGCGTGGATTTCCCCTTCGTCGCCAATGGCCAAGACGATGCTCGGGCCGCCCACGGGAGCCCAGTGATATCCCATTCCCGGCACCCAGGAAGAGGTCTGCTCGTAATGTACCAGTGCGGGATTCTCTTCCTCGAGGGCGTCGAACGTCATCTCCAGCGGCGTTGCCGGTTCGCCTTCGACAATGGTTTCCTGCTCGACGAGGTAGATGTGCTGCGTATAGACGTCGCCGAAGCCGAGGTCGACGGGCTCGTTCTCATCTTGGTCGAACCAGGGGTGCCAGCCGTCTGCCGCGGGGACGATCAGTTCGACAAGCGTGACCTGGTCGTCGTGGCCCACGCCAATGGTCACGTGCGGACCGTCGACGCCCCAGTGTATCCCCATCCCTCCGACCCATTCCTGATTCAACGGCTCGTAGTGTTCATCCACCGCGGGGTTGAGGGCTTGCCAGTCGCCAAACATTTGCATTGCGGCTTCGCCGTTGTCGTTGTCGTTGTCGTCGTCATCATCGTCGTCATTGCAGGCCGCGATCGTCGCCCCGACGAACAAGGCGAGCACCGCGCACGCGGCCAGACGATTTAACAGCCGGATGCCGTAGCGCGAACGCGCAACCTCGGTGTCGACGTGCATGGTGTCAGGGTGGCGACGTACGGACATTTTCTGGTGTTTCATCTTGGTTTGCCTCTTTTATTCCGAAGCGTGTGATGGATACCGGTGCGAGAGGGAACGAGCGGCCACTGGCGGCATGCGCGAGGCGGCGCTCCCGTTTGCAGCCCCCCCGAATTCGGGCAGGCTGACATCACGCAACGAATACGCGACAGCTCTCAAAGCGTCAACCGTCGTCGTAAGAAAAACATAAATCTGTCACGTGCGACTCGTTTTGGTGCGAGCGCAGTCACTCGCGTGTGCGTGTTTCCGCCGGAGCCGGTTCTCATGCCCCGGCGGCGCGGCCGGGAATCACATTGATCAAACCGTCGTCAGAGGTAACCACACAGATCGCCGAGGCGAAGTTCGCGCAGAAACGCAGGGCGGCGTTGTAGCGGGCCCCGCGGTCAATGCGCTCGTTCTCGCAGCTTTGCCCGTCGAGGATGGCGGCGACGGCGTGGCACGTGCCCTGCGTGTCGAACACCATCGCCCCGTCCATCATCGCGACACTCGCCACCACGTGGCTCGCCATGCGCACCGGTTCGACCGGAATGCAGGAATGCTGATGGGTGCGCACATACTCTTCGGCGGCGTCCATGAAGACCAACAAGGCGCCGTGCTCCGCCTCGGCCACCCGGGAGGTGACGTCGGTGATGTAGGCCTGATCCCAGTCCCCTCGCAGGTGGCGCACCTTTGCAAGTGCTGCGTCGACGAGCAAACAGGGGGAGACGTCGGCCGAGCGTTGCACCTGCCCGTCAATCACCGTAAGGAATTCCCGTTCGCGAAACAGCGCGTGCCACATGCCGGGACGCTTGAACGAAATCAGCACCGCGTCGCTCGAGTTGGCAAGCGCCTCTTGCGGCGCCCAGCCAAGCGGCACGCCGTCGCGGACGACAAGCAGCCACTGCGGCGTCGTGCCGTGTAGCAACTTGCGCACAATCCGCAGTTCGGAAACGATCGGCTGACCCTGGCGGGCGGCGTCGCTGACCCACTGCAAGGCATCCTCGTGCAGCCGCACGGCGCAGACTTCCTCGGCAAGGTCGCCAGTGACGAAGGCGAGGTGCCCAGCCACCGCCGTTTTCTCGTGGCGCATCCGCGAAAGGTCGTCAATCAACTCGAAAAGATTCAG
>SKZP01000588.1 GCA_007127275.1 Planctomycetota bacterium | reverse complement strand
TCGCCCCCGTGCATGTCCCATTTGTGGAACGGTCGCTTATGCACGCCCATGGGTTTCGCCCGAACCCCGCTAAGACGTACCGGCATTCGGGCTTCGCACGTTGGTCATACCCCTGTTTCGACTTCGTCCCAGGGGCGAAGCCCGTGGGCTTGGTTGCGACTCTTTCGACGACGTCGGGATGCACGGATTCGCCGCTGTGCGCTTGATTTCGTTTGACATCGGCGCCATAACGGTGCTTTCAGCGCTCCCCCGTGTCATTCGGCCTCGTTACGCGCGCCTCCTACGTTCACGCTTTTCGCATACAATCCGTCTGTAGATGGAGATTTCGGGATGACGCAATCCTCCGACGAGCCGCACGCCACTTCCCCCTCTCCCGAGTCCAATGGCGCACGTGGTGCAGGGGGCACGTCCGCCGCCGCGACCCCGCCACGCGAGCTTGTGTTGCGCGTCGAGAAGTGGCACGAGCGACTCGCCCGGCTCCGTGAGGAGGCCACGCTTTCACAGGTGTTCGCCCTCTACGCCGAGGGGGTGCGACTGATTGGCGAGTTGGACGTCGACACGGAACCGGCGAAGCGGCTCTTGCACAAGCTGGAAGAGCTTGCCGGGAGGCGGCTCGTACCGGAGAACGAGCGGGACGGGAACACGCTTGCTCGGGAAACCGACCGTCTGCTTGACGAACTCGACTACCGGTTCTTCCAGCTCAGCGGGGACTCGGCAAGCGACGAGGACGCCATTGCGCGGCGCATCGAGGCGTTGAGCGTGCAGCTCGAAGCGATGGCGCCGGTGCTGAGTATTTTGCAGGGGGAGGCCTATGAACCGTACCGCCGCTTTATGGCGAACCTCGAAGGGCTCGAGCGAGAGATTCAACGGCGCGAGCGGGACATGCCCAAGGAGGCGGAACGCTTCAAGGAAGTACGCGCCGATCTGAAGGACGTGCGCGCCGAGGCGGTCCGGGCGCAGGCGCGGGCGTTCAACGAGGGCCTGCAGGCGAAGGCGGCGGCCGCTCCTGGCGAAGATCCGGGGCGCGAAGCGGAGCGCCTTTGGGTGCTGCTCGACGAGGCGGAGTGGCTGATCACGCAGCTTTACGACAAGGCGCTCGAGCCGGAGCAAGAGGACGAAGTCGTCGAGACGCTCGACAAACAGACCGTCTGGCTCACCGAGCGGATTCACGACGCGCTCGGGCGCATGGAAGAACAGGCGCGTCACGAGTGGCTGGACACCCACCTCGGGGCCCTGCGCGACCTTGCCAGCGACGTGCTCACCGACGCCGAGGATCTCGAGCTCGCCGCGGCCGTCTCCAGCATGAAGCGAATGCGGGAGCGCATCGACCACTTCTACGGCCTCTGGCCGGACGACCGCAGTCAAAAGCCGCTCAAGCCGCTGAAAAAACTGCGCAAGCAGTTGCTCAACGAGTGGGTCGAGAAAACCACCAGCTTTCGGCTCGAGTATCGTTTCGGTAAGCGCTTCGTCGTCGTGCTGGAAAACGCCGTGCTGGTCGCGATTCTTGCGGTCTCGGCGTTGCTGATCTGGGAGTTCACCACCGAGACCTCGCTGCCCGGGGCGGCCGAGGTGCTCGAAGCGGAATACCTTGAGCAGGGCCTTGCCGGTGAGGAGTTGGAGCAGGAAGTTGCCGCTGAGCTCGAGGCGCTGCCCATCGAGGAGTGGATGCCGGCGGAGGAGACGCACTGGGCGCTGGCACGAGCGAATCCCGACTGGAGCAATGAGCGCATCGAGCGGGAGATTGCGCAGGATCAGTCGCGGGTATTGCAGCTTGCGCTCTTGGACTTGTTCTTCTGCTTGATCTTTCTCTTCGAGTTCTTTTTGAAGCTGTTTTTCGCGCCACTGAAGCGCAACTTCTTCAAGCGGCACTGGCTCTTCAGCCTGCTGCCCTCCATTCCGTTCGGCATCATTGTGTATGCGCTGGAGACGATGCCGTTTCTGAGGAACCTAACCGGCTTGCGCGCGGTTCGCTTGCTGCGCCTGCCGCGGCTCGTGCGATACGTCCGGCTGATTCGTCCGGTGATTCGCGTGATGCGGCTCGTGCTGTTCGCGTTGCGCGGGATGGACAAGATCGTGCGGCGCTACGGCTCGCTGCTCAACCGCGACCTGGTCTTCTTCGAGCCGCCGGCGCGCCACGACTCCGGTGCGGTGGTGCTCGAGCGGGCGGAGCGGCTGCGGCGCAACCTGCGGGCGCGCAAGCGGGAGATGGCGGAGTCGATGCCGGCCGAGGCGCTTTCCCATACGCTTTCGCGCCAAGTGGCGCTTTCGCGAGATCAGGTCCCCTACTCGGCCGCCGTCGTCACCTGGCCCGCTTTTCCTACCGAGGACTCGGGCTTTGCGAGTACCGCCGTTCGCACCAGGCGGGCGGTGCGTGTCGAGCTTGCCATTGAGCGGCTGATCCACGCGGATGCCGACTCGATCGAGGAAGCGATGGGGCCCGACTTCCCGGGGCAGATGGACAAGATGAGTCGCGTCGCGACGCTGCCGCCGCTTTGTTGGATGCCGGTGTTCCGCCAGATCGCCAAGGCGCGAAAGACCAGCAAGGACAAGAGCGAGCGGGCCGCGCGCATTGCGAACGCGCTCGGCGAGTACCTGCAACTGCTCAACCGCCGCGTCACCTGGTTCGCCGACTTGAACGGCGTGATCTCCCCGCCGCAACTCGTCGACCGGATTGGCTCGACGCTGGTTGCGAAAACGCAGCGGCCGGCGAAGCGGCTGCTCATGTTTGGCGGTGGCGTCTTGATCGTCACGTTCCTCGTCAATCAACTCGGCCTTGAGGCGCTCAAGGGCGTGATGGAGTGGCTGCAGCAATTCGTCGGTTTGCCGATCATTATCATTGGCGGAATCGCGCTCATCGCCATGCTGACCGGCAAGTGGCTCACGCACAT
>SKZP01000015.1 GCA_007127275.1 Planctomycetota bacterium | reverse complement strand
TCTCCAGAGTCTCCGAGCCAGCGCCTCTAGATCCAGGTACTTGGTCGAGACCGAACGGCAAAAGGCATGTTCACACCGGCTCCCCAAAATTCAAACAATGACGTTACGGTGTCTGCGTGAGAACATGCGTCCATTTCCTGCGTTTCATTTGGGAAGAGCGGCCAGTTTTTCGTCGCAAACCTCGTACAAATCACCATTTCGTGCAATTCGGCTTGCACTCACCGGCGTGAAACCTGTTCAATTTTGATATACTACGTGGAGTGACTCGCCACTCCTTAGGTTCGCACACTCGTTTTCGCGTTCGCGAGTCGCCGCTGGTCGTGTCCAAATGCCAGGTGTCGAAGAGCATCGTTATTCCATCTTGATGCGTCGCGGGCCGGTGCCCGGATTGCGTGTGCTGTTGCCACGCCACGGGCGCATTGTCGTCGGTCGCGACGGGGAGTGCGACTTGCCAGTGGATGACAGCCGCTCGAGTCGGCGTCAGTGCTCCATTGAGGTGGATACCACCGCAGAAACGGTCACGCTGACCGACCTCGGCTCGTCCAACGGCACTTACGTCAACCGCACCAAAGTAGACAAGAGCGACTTGAAGCCGGGCGACCGCATCTACTTCGGGCGCTGCGTCTTCGAGCTGCAGCGGATTCGCGTCACGGAACAGATTCGCATTCAACCGAGCGACGGCCGCCCCGTAGATCCGGGCGCGGATACACAGGTACTCAAGGGGGGCGCAGCGGCGCCGCCGCCGGATACCTCGGATACGCCGACCGAGGAAGGGGAGATCCCTGATTTTGCACGCCTCGAAGCGGAGGGCACGACGAAGGGCAAGCGCGAAACGACAAGCAAGAAGAGAAAAGGCAGGCGCAAGGGCGAAAGCGGCGAGCCGCCGACGCCCGAGGAGATTGCCGAACGCAGTTCCGACGAATTCGACGTCGAAACGCTCGACGTGGACCTCGAAGGCTCGGGCCGCTTTCACGTTGCCAACCTCGTGCAGTCCCACGGCGAGCCGATGAAAACGGAAACACTCGAGCCCATTGACGCGAAAGAGTGGCACAAGCGCCCCTCGGGGCGGCTCGTGCGCGTCGGCAAGCAGGAAAAGCTTGCCCCGTCCGAGCCGACGGAGCGGCATCACGCGACGCTGCCGGCATTGCAGTCAAGCGCCTCGCACCACGGGACCGCACCGCCGCCGCCGAAAAAGTCGGTCGACGGCGCGCCGCAACAGGGGGACCTCGTCGGGCCATACCGTTTGCTCGAGCCGCTGGGCGAGGGGTTCACCGGCCCGGTGTTCCGCTGCGCGCACACGGTAATGAACACGAATCACGCCATCAAGTTGCTCACGCCGGAGCGTGCCCAAAACAAAGCAACGGCCTACCGCTTTCAGTGGGAAGCGGAAATCAGCGGCCTGCTCGACCACCCGAACATCCGCCGACTCACCAATGCCGGTCAGGACGGCAATCTCTCCTACCTCGTTTTCGACTTCGTTGAAGGGGCCGACCTCGGCCGGATTGTACACGGCGGCGCACCGTTGCCGGTGGACAGCGCTTTGTTTCTCGGGATCAAGGGCTGCGACGCGCTCGCCCACGTTCACGCCAAGGGAGTCATTCACCGGGCGGTCACGCCGACCTCGGTACTTGTGACGGAGGACGGCAACATCCGCTTGTGCGACTTCAACCTCGCGCAACGCGTGAAGAAGCCGGCAACCATGGAGTTGCTCGACGACGCCATCAACGCATTCGACCTGAGTTTTCGCGCCCCGGAGCTGCTTGCGTCAAAGCCGCGTGCCACCGAGGCCAGCGACGTCTACGGCTTGTGCGCCACGTTGTATTTCGCACTGACCGGCGCGACCCCCTTCGACGCCTCGAATCCGGACGCGCTGCCGGAGGCCATCCGCACCGCCGAGCCTGTCTCGCCAAGTGAACTCAATCCCGAGGTACCGGCAGGGCTCAACGCGGTGCTTACGCGCGGTCTCGAAACGTCGCCCAAGGAGCGTTATGAGTCGGCGCAGGAATTGCGCGCCGCTCTTGCAGAATTGCTGGGCGCGTCGCACTCTACGTAGCCAAGCCCGGAACCACGGTCCAGGGCTGCCGGACGAATGCCGGGGAGGCGACGTTAAACACCAAACGTCCGCGCAACCGAGCGACTCAACGCCTCTTGTTCGTCTGGCCCTTTCCGGCTCGCGACTCCGCCTGCACATGATGCCCCCGACGAAGAGTACGCATGAGTAGTACCCCTGCCAGTGAAAAGCCTCGTTTTACCGTCGTTGGCGCGGGCCTTGCCGGCTCGCTGATGGCCACGTTGCTCGCCCAGCGCGGCTACAACGTCGAGGTCTACGAGAAACGCACCGACCCACGTGTGGCCGGCTACAGCGGCGGCCGCTCCATCAACCTCGCCCTCTCGACGCGCGGCCTTTGGGGGCTTGAAAAGGCCGGCTTGCACGAAGAGATCCTCAAGCTTGGCGTGCCCATGTACGGCAGGCAGATTCACGGCAAGGACTCGAGCCAAGTCTTCTCCCCCTACGGCGTCGACCCCAAGCAACACATCAACTCCGTACCGCGCGGCGAACTCAACATCATGCTGCTCAACGCGGCGGAACAAGCCGGCGCCACGCTTCACTTCGACCACCGCCTCGAGTCGCTGGACTTCGAGGCCCGCCGCCTCACGTTTCACCACGACGACGCCGGCAGCGAGCCGAAAACTGTCGAGGCGGGCGTGATTGTCGGCGCCGACGGCGCCTTCTCCGCGGTGCGGCTGCACCTGCAGATGCGCGACCGTTTTGATTACTCGCAAAGCTACCTCGAGCACGGCTACAAGGAGTTGCACATCCCGCCGGACGACAACGGCAAGCACCGCATGAAAACGAACGCGCTGCACATCTGGCCACGCGGCGAGTTCATGA
>SKZP01000433.1 GCA_007127275.1 Planctomycetota bacterium | reverse complement strand
CTCGCCAGTCAATCCGTAAGCCGTTGTAGTTTGATAGGGTACACCGTCCAGCGGACGAAGGGCCACACAGTTTCCGCCACCTTTTGCCCGCGCCACGGAGATTGGGGCATCATGGCGACCAACCACCTCGCGAAGATTGAACTCGTCAAAGGGGACATCACCAAGGAGCGTGTCGACGCGGTCGTCAATGCCGCGAATCAAACGCTTCTCGGTGGCGGTGGCGTCGACGGCGCCATCCACCGGGCCGCCGGCCCGGAGTTGCTGGAAGAGTGTGAGACACTCAACGGCTGCAGCACCGGCGACGCGAAGATCACCAAGGGCTACCGCCTTCCGGCCACGTACGTCATCCACACGGTTGGCCCCATCTGGCGAGGCGGCGGCCGGCGCGAGTCGGAGTTGCTCGCGAGTTGCTACCGCCGCTCGCTCGAACTCGCCCAGCAGCACGGGGTGCGCACCGTCTCCTTTCCGGCCATCTCCTGCGGCGTCTACGGCTACCCCTTGGGGCAGGCAGCCGAGGTGGCGCTGCGCACCGTTGAAGAGGGGCTTGCCGCCGCCCCGGAAGTGGAGCGCGTTCGCTTCGTGCTCTTCGACGAGGCCGCCCTCGCCGCCTTTCAAGCCGCGCGCACCGAACTGCAGCGCGAACGTGCCGCCGACTGATGCCCCTAGATGCACGCACCACCCCGCCGGGGAAGCATACGGAATGCCGCGAAGGAGCGTGGCGACGCACGCAACCACACGGGTTCGCCTCGCAGGGCTTGCGCGCTTGCGCTTTGCGGCCGCCTCCAGAAAGAAAACGGCACGGCATTCGGGGGGTGTAGGGACGCCTCGACGCAGGTATGGACGTGGCACGCGGGCGGGACCCTGTCCGTCTCCAGTCGCGACGGAGACTCTTTGCACAACTTCGCACAGGCGCCCTGGCAATGTGACGTTGGGCGTGGTATGGTTCGAGCCCGCTTGCCGCCGTTTGCGCTTGGCTTTCGGTTGACTCGTTTCGGTTCTATTTGACGTCTACGCGACCGGACCCCACCCGCGGAGGCCCGACCTATGCGGCGTTCAGCCCTCATGGTTCGTATTGCCACCAGTCTCGGCCTTATTGAGCAGGGCAAGGGGCCGGAGTTGATCCGTCGGTACGGCACCGAAGGCAACGGCGCCCCCTTCGAGGAGTGGGCGGCGTCCCAACTCGGGTGGCGCAACAACCAACTCAAGAAGCTCCAAGAGGGGCTCAGTGGCATCTCCGTGCGCTGCAAGGAGTGCGGCGAGGTCATTCCCGGGAGCAAGCTCAACGACGAAAACCTATCCTGCTACGTCTGCGGCTCGAACTCTTTCGAAATGGCCGAGGCGAACTCGATGTTCGGCCAGTCCGTGCAGGCCGGCGCCGGTGCCGGGGTCTCCCTCGGTCAGCTCGCGCAGAGCCCCGGCGGGGGAACCAGCGGGCAGGCCACCTTCGCCGAGGCGATTGATCTGCGCGAGCGGCTGCAGCCCGGCCAAGTTATTGCCAACGTCGAAATCATTGGGCAGGCCGGCGAAGGTGGCATGGGGACCGTCTACCGCGGCCGCCACAAAGGCCTCGACCGCATGGTCGCCGTCAAGGTGATCACCCCCGACCGCCTCGCCAATAAGGCCGCCCTGGAGCGCTTCCGCCGCGAGGCGCGGACCATGGCTGCCTTCGACCACGAGAACATTGTTCAGGTCTACGACTTCGGCGAGATCGGCGGCGGCGCCTACCTGACCATGCAGTGGGTCGACGGGCAAAGCCTGCAGGACCTCGTCAAGAAGAACGGCCCGCTGTCGCTCGAGGAGGCACTGCGCATTGCCGTGGCCATTGCCAAGGGCCTCGACGTCGCGCACCGCGGTGGCATCGTTCACCGCGACCTGAAGCCGGATAACGTGATGCTCGGCACCGGCGGCCAGGTCAAGCTGACCGACTTCGGCCTCGCGAAGGTCGCCATGGGCGAGGGGGAAGTCGGCCTGACGCGCCCCGACGCCGTGCTCGGCACGCCGCTGTATATGGCGCCCGAGCAGGCCGACGGCGAGGCGAACGAAGCCTCCGACCTCTACGCGCTCGGCTGCACCGTCTACCACATGCTCGTCGGCACGCCCCCGTTTACCGGCGGCGGCGTCTGGGACATCCTGCGCCAGCACGCCTCGGCGCCCTTCCCCTCGGTCACCGCGGTGCTGCCGCAGGTGCCGCAGGGCCTCGATGACCTGCTCAAGCGCCTCGGCGAAAAAAGCCCCGCGGCGCGGCCGGCCACCGCCGGCGAGGTGCTGCAGGAGCTCGAGCGCATTGAGCAGGAAACGGTCGGCGACGCCACGCAGCATTTGCCGCTGCCCATTGCCCGGGCGCGGCGCGACTTCGCCTTTCGGCGCGAGTCCGTACAGGCCTTCGCCTCGGCCTCGAACTACTTCGGCGAGGTCGTCAAAACGCTCGTCACCGTGCTCGCCTCCACGAGTTTCGAGCCCGGCACCACCAATGCGAATCCGCAGCTGCGCCAGATCGCCACGGCGCTCGCCGAGCGAACGCCACTGGTCGGCTGGGTCACCATGCTGCGCAACCTGCTGCGCCACCACCAGGAGACGAAGACGCCGTCGCCGTCGATCAACAAGCTGCAACTCTTCTGCCGCACCAAGCGCAACGGGCCGAAGCTGCAGGCGATGATTGCGGAGTTGCAGAAGCTCGCCGCGTACTTGCCGAGCCTGCAGAAACGCGCCGACAAGCTGGCAACGCCGGCAAGCCTCGCGTCATGGGCCGTACTCGTCGCGGAGTGGCTCGACGCCGCGGCGCGCCAACCCGGCGGGGCACTCGCAACCGCCGAGGCGGCCATTGCCCTTGGCGAGTGCCTCGACGAGATGCTCGAGGAACAGCCCAACTTCCCACCGCTGGAAATCACCTGGG
>SKZP01000455.1 GCA_007127275.1 Planctomycetota bacterium | reverse complement strand
GTTGTGCTTATGGACACGGCACTCGCGCGGAAGGAGGCGTAGACCAATGCTCAAATGGTTTGCCATATTTTTTGTACTCGCGGTGATTCTTGCCGTGTTCGGCTTCGGCGGCGTTGCGCTGGGGGGTGAGATTGGCCGCATCTTGTTTTTCGCGTTTGCGGCGGTTCTCCTTGCGCTGGTGATTTATGGGGTAACGCACCGATGTTGTCGGGCCACTGGGCCGCCGGGCGGTGGCCGAGACGACGCAAAAAAGTGAGCATTTGGGGGTGGCGCCTGGGTGCAGCGTGCGGTATATTCCCCTTGTACGTTACGCTTTCGGATCGGGCCAGGGCGCCGGCGAGGGGTTGCACCCATCCCTCCCTGAACGCTTCGCCGAAGGCTGGCGTCATGGCGCATCGCCAATTGCGTTCCCATTACTGTTCTTCACCCTCTCCGCCCGAGCGGTACCCCCGAGCGGTACCACCGAACCGCTGGTCCATTCGCGTTTTTTCGCTTCGTCGTCGTTGCGTACAGCGGCCTCACATATGGTTGAATACCACCCACCGACGAAGTCGCTGGGCGTGGCGCGAGTTTCGTTACCCACCATCTCTGATTCCATTGCAGGGTCGATCATATGGCGAGCCCCAACCTCGACGAGTTCCTCGCGGAGCATCCCGAGTGGTCGGTCGAAGACGGTACATTGTGTCGCACCTTCACCACCGACGAGTACTTCGAGGCGCTGGACCTCGCGCAGCGCTTCGCCTTTCACGCCGAGGAGGTGGACCACCACCCGGACCTGCACGTCGGCTTCAAGAAACTCACGGTGCGCTTGTTCACCCACGACGCCTCGGCAATCACCGACAAGGACACCGAGTTCGCCGCCTGGGTCGACGACTACCTGCGCATTGCCAAGATGGTCGCGATGATGCAGCGCAGCACCAAGCCTGCCGAGACCATCGCCGCCATTGCCGGCGAAGCACTCGAGCGCTTGGAGGCGGAGATTGCCGGCATGTCCGACGAAGACCTGCAAGCCGCCGCGGCGCAGGACGCCAACCGCACGAAGTTCGACCTCGGCCTGCGCACGCCGGTGGCGCTCGCCTTCGGCACGTTGCAGTGGGCGCGCGGCGTGTTGCAGAAGCCGATCACCGAAAGCGGCATGAGCCAGAGGCACGTTGAGGCGCTGACAAGTCCCGCCGAGGTGCGCCCCTTGGTTGCGCGCCTGAAGGAAGATTTCGCGGCGACCTGTGCCACGCTCGGGGTGGGCGAAATGAACGCGCGCACCTACTTGACGCCGTTGGGCAAAGCCTACGACGTCGAGACCGCGCTCGGCCAAGCCGTCATGACGCTGGAGCGTGGCCGCCATACCCTGCGTGATTGAGTCGGCGGGCGTTCCGTAGGCGTCCCTCGGTTCGCCCGCAGTGGCGCTCGGCGCACGACGTTCGCGTTCCTCGCCACCCAAGGTGCCACGCGCACCCTCGACGGCGGTTGCACGGACATGCCGCGTCCCGCCGTTTCGCGCGCCCATGTTTTACAGCCGCACCCGCCGTACACGCGGCTCTCGACACCTTGCTGTGCGTTCCCGACGAGTGCACGTGCAGAAGTCGTTGACAGCACCGAGGGCACACTCGATCATGGCTTTATTGGTGCACGCCGACTTGCCTCGTTGAACGACTCTACCCGCCGAGGGGCCCCGCATGACGGAACAGCGCGAGTCGAGCTCTTCAAAGGGGGGTGGTCGCGGCGGACAACGGAGGGCGCTGCGGGAGCCGCGAGTCGGCGACGTGATTGGCGCCTACATGCTCGTCGACGAGCTTGCCGCCGGTGGCATGGGCCGCGTCTTCCGCGCCGTCGACCGGGAAGGCAACGCCCACGCCTTGAAAACCATCCTCAAGAACGAGGGGATTTACCGCAAGCGCTTCGAGCGGGAAGTGCAAGTCGGCATGGTGCTCGAGCACGAGCACCTCGTCAAACTCGTCGACTGCGACATGAACCACCCCTGGCCGTACCTCGTGCAAGAATTGCTGATGGGGGTGAACCTGCGCGACCTGTACAAGGCCCGCCGGCGGCTGCCGGAGCGCGGCGTAATGTTCATGGTCTTGCAGATTGCGCGGGCGCTCAACGCGGCAGTGCGCTACCAGATCATTCACCGCGACATCAAGCCGGACAACATCTTCATGACCACCTCCGGCGCGTGCAAGCTCCTCGACATGGGGCTTGTCAAGGTCGGCGGGATGGAACGGGTCACCGAGCCGCAAGACCTCGTCGGCACGCTGCAGTTCATGGCGCCGGAGCAGTTGCGCGACGCCTCCTCGGTGGATCATCACGCCGACATATACTCGCTCGGGGCGACCGCCTTTCTCTTGCTCACCGGGCGCCTTCCGCGGCGCGGCGGCAACGTGCGCGAAGTGACGCAGGCCATGCTTTCGACGCCCAAGGTCTCGCCGCGCAAAGTGTACGGCAAAGTCTCCAAGGCCGCCGACGCCATCATTTCGCAGATGACCATGGTCGAGCCGCGTGATCGCTACGAAACGCCGGCGCGCCTCGTCGAGGAACTCGTGCGGTACTTTCAGCAGCAGGGACTCGACCCGCAGACCATGCCGAGTTCGTTCTTGCTGCAGGAGCTGATCCCCGAGTCCATGGAGACCGAAAGCAGCAGCGACGACGCGACGAGTTCGTCGGCCTCCGGCGTGTACGTTCCCACCCCTGCGCCGCCGCCGCAAGCGTCACAATCCGCCGCTTCGTCGAGTGACTGGGCGACGGGGCAAGCGGCGTATCAGGCAGCGCAAACGACGGGACGGATGCATGAGCCGCGCGGCGACGTTTCCGAAGTGTTTCGGCTGCCCATGTCGCCCGTGCCGGTGGAGGAGCCTGTCCCTGTCACCGGGGGGCGCCCGAGCGGAGACGGGGCGCCGCCCGC
>SKZP01000207.1 GCA_007127275.1 Planctomycetota bacterium | reverse complement strand
CCTGTTCGCGGTCGGGTTCACCGGCATCGCGGCCACGACCCTAGGGGTCATCATTCTCGGCGTGCTTGCACTAGTTATCGGCGCATTGCTCGTGCTGCCCATGAGCGGCGGCGACATGCCCGTGGTCGTTGCGCTGCTCAATGCCTACTCGGGACTTGCCGTGGTCTTCGTCGGCTTTGCAATGATTGGCGCCATTCCCATCCTCGGCAAGGTACTGATCGTCGTCGGCGCATTTGTCACCGCTACCGGGTTCGTGCTCACCCGGCTGACGAGCAAGGCGCTCAACCGCTCGCTTCTGGGAGTGGTCAGCGGCGGGTTGACGACCCGCTTTGACAAGCTCAAGCTGGCGGCGGAATACGAGTACTTCCGCGAGGCGCAACCGGTGGACGTGGCGCACGCCTGCCGCAACGCCCGCGAAGTGATCGTTGTCCCGGGCTTCGGCATGGCCGCCTCGCAAGCACACCACGCGGTCAAGGACGTCTACGACACGCTCTCCGGCATTGGCGTACACGTGCGCTTCGCCATTCACCCCGTCGCCGGGCGAATGCCGGGGCACATGAACGTGCTGCTTGCCGAGGCCGACATTCCGTATAACCGCATGTTCTCCCTTGACGAAATCAACCGCGACTTCGTCACCACGAACGTGGTCCTTGTCATTGGCGGAAACGACATTGTCAACCCGGCCGCGAACGACGACCAGAGTAGCCCGCTTTACGGGATGCAGACGCTCAACGTTCACGAGGCGCACCGCGTCTACGTCGTGAAGCGCAGCCTCGCGCCTGGCTACGCCGGCGTTCGCAACCCGCTGTTCGAGCACGAGCGCACGCAGATGGTGTTCGGCGACGCCCGCCAGGTGTTGAACGAGTTGCTCAAGGAACTCTCGCGCGAAGAGGTAATGCGTTGAGTCGAACCGTGGTGCGTGGGGGAAGGTGGCGCACATGTGCCTCGGCTGTTCGCGCCACCGCAAAATCCGCCCGCCGCGTCACGACGGACCGAAACGGAACTGCGCAACGAAAAGGTGATTCATGACGTCGACGCGCATTGCGGTAACCGGGGTGCTGGGACGCATGGGGCGCCTGGTCACGGCGCTTGCCGAGGAGGCCGGCTGCGTCGTCGTGGCGGCACTGGAACGCGACGAGCATCCGCAGCTTGGGCAGTCGCTTGCCGCGCTCGGCGTGCTCGAGCCGGATGCGGCCGGGGCCGAAGTGCCCCTCGGCGCGCTTTCGCAGGGCTTTGCCGAGCAAGGCGTCGACGTCTGCATTGACTTTACACTTCCCGCGGCCTTCACCACCGTCCTCGCCGCCTGCCGGCAAGCCGGCTGCTCGCTGGTAAGCGGCACCACCGGGCTCGACGCCTCGCAGGAAGCCTTGCTCGACGAGGCCGCGGGGGAGATTCCCGTGCTCCACGCGACAAATTTCAGCCTGGGCGTGGCGCTGCTTGCGCAGCTTTCGCGTCTGGCGGCGGTCGCACTCGACGAAGGCTACGAGATCGAGATTGTCGAGGCGCACCACGGTCGTAAGGTTGACGCTCCGTCCGGTACGGCGAAGACGCTTGCGCAGACCGTGGCCGAGGCCCGCGACCAACACCTCGACAAGGTGGCCCGCCATGGCCGCGAAGGTCAGCTCGGCACGCGCAGTCGCGAGGAGATTGGCGTGCATGCCGTTCGCGGCGGCAGCGTCGTCGGCGAGCACACCGTTCATTTCCTCGGCCCCGACGAGCGCCTCGAGTTGACGCACCGCGCCGCGTCTCGCGAAATCTTCGTTCGCGGCGCTCTGCGTTGCGCCCGCTGGATGGCTGGCAAACCACCGCGCCGCTACACCGTTGCCGAGGTAATTGCGCCGAACCAACCGGGGTAACAGAATGAGCGCTGCCGGGCAGGCTTTCTCCACCACCTCCGAGGCACCCCGCCGGCTTGTCGTCCCCGGCGGTACGGGCTTTATGGGACGAGCCGTCCAGCGACACTTCGCGAAACGCGGGTGGGAGGTTTCCGTGCTTTCCCGCTCGGCGCCGACGGCGCCTGCTGCCGCGGGGGTGCGGGTGCTTGGCTGGGACGGGGCGAGCCTCGCTGATCAGTGGGTCGGTGCGCTCGACGGCGCGGACGCGGTGCTCAATCTTGCGGGGCGCACGGTGAACTGTCGCTACAACGAGCGCAACAAGCGTGAGATCTACGCAAGCCGGCTCGACTCGACGCGTGTGCTCGGCGAAGCCATTGCGGCCGTTTCCTCGCCGCCGCGGGTGTGGCTGAACTCGAGCACGGCGACCATTTACCGCCACAGCGAAGACCGCGCCATGGACGAGGCGAGCGGTGAAGTGGGCAGCGGCTTCTCGGTGGACGTGGCGACGAAGTGGGAGGCGCAACTTGCCGCGGCGCAAACGCCGAGCGGTGTGCGTAAAGTGGCACTGCGGACCGCGCTGGTGATGGGGAGCGAGCGCGGCGGGCCGTTCGCCATGCTGCGGCGGCTTGCGCGCCTCGGCCTCGGTGGCGCGGCGGGAAACGGCCGGCAGATGGTTTCGTGGATTCACATGACCGACTGGCTGCGCGCCGTCGAGTTCCTGCTCGAGCGCATGAATCTTGACGGAGCCGTGAATGTTGCGGCGCCGGAGCCGTTGCCCAACGAGGCCTTCATGCGCGAGTTGCGCCGGGCGGCCGGCATGCCCGTGGGGCTGCGGCAGCCACGCTGGCTGCTCGAGGTGGGAGCCGTGTTGCTTCGCACGGAGACGGAACTTGTGCTGAAAAGCCGTTGGGTGGTACCGGCACGCTTGCAAGACGCCGGGTTCACGTTTACGTATCCGTCGTGGCCGGAGGCGGTGGCAGCGCTGATTCAGCAACGGGCAAAGGCGGCACCTTGACGCAAACGCCGGGACAACCACAACCGGAGTGGCACACACCCACCGTATGGATG
>SKZP01000035.1 GCA_007127275.1 Planctomycetota bacterium | reverse complement strand
TCGTCGGCTTGCGCGGTGCCGAGGCCGACGGCGACGGCGCCGAGTCGGGCCCGCCAATGTTGCGCGTCGAGTCGTGCCGCCTCGCCGGTGATCCACTTCGACTCGCCGGTGCGTGTCGCCATGCGCCCGTCGAGCGTCATGGCCCACTTGGCGACGAGCCACACCCGGCCGAGCCGGTGCGCGGCAAGGAACGGACCGAGTTGCGCGTGGGCCTCGTCCACCACATAGCCAAGCGCCTCGCGCCACGTCGAGGCAGGGACCACCGAGATGCGTCGCGCAAGCAAGTCTTGCTCCGGACGTGCCGCTTCCTCGTACCACGGTACGCCGCGGGCGTCGAGCGCCTCGGCCGCCGCCGCAAGCTCCGCGGGGGCAACGACGTCGATCCCGTGGCGGCGCAAGGTCTCCGCGCCGCCGGCTGCGTCGGCATGCGGGTCGGCATGGGCGTACACCACCCGTGCGACCTTCGCCTCGATCAGCGCCTGCGTACACGGTGGCGTGCGGCCCTGATGGTCGCACGGCTCGAGCGTCACGTAGGCCGTCGCACCTCTGGCGGCGCCACCCGCCGCGGCAAGCGCCAGCCGCTCCGCATGGGGCGCGCCGGCTCGGGGGTGCGCCCCGCGACCGACGATCCGACCCGTTTGCGGCGCACGAATCACACAGCCCACCGGCGGATTCGGCCACGTATGACCGACCACCGGCTCGGCAACCGCCACGGCGGCAGCAAGCCCGCGCAGATCCTGCGCGAGTTGTCGCTCTCGCTCGTGTTCGTGCTGCGAGTCGTTGCGCCCCACGTTCGTCGTTTCGCTACGTTACCGCGGCCGCGGGGGACCGAAGTCCGCCTCTTTCGAGCGGGTGAGCTTCGAAATCAAGAGAATCACGAGTACCAAGCCCACCGCGCCGCCGGTGATTCCGAGGGCGGCCTCGATCGTCAGCCACTTTGGCTTTGCGTCCACATCGAGGCTCACCAACAGCCATGCGCCAACAACCGGAAGGGCGAGCAACAACGTGATCAGGCGCACAAGGAGTACTCGCGCACGGGAATGTGAGCCACTCATCGTGGCACCTCATGAAGAGAGTGTTGAACGTACGTTCGCGCTGCATGGGGACAAAGATACGCGTCGCTGCCCCGGGGAGCAAGCGACAAGCCGCACGGCGGTGCCGGTGCAGCCGGCTCTAGCTGCAGCAAAAATGTTCGGGAAGGAACCACGTACGTCGGGCGGAGGTTCGCCCTTGGACGGGGTTGCGCCCAAATTCAACTGCACCGCGTGCCGGCTGCACCGGCCGCCGGCGACTGGGGCAACGTATCGCAGCCTGACCCAAGGGAGGTCAGGACTCGGTCGTTGTGAAGCTCGGGGCGGGCTCGGGCCAGCGGTCTTCGTCGCGTAGAAGGCGCTCCAACGCGTCCAGGGCCTCCGGACGCAACCGAGCTGCGAGGTCCACGCTTTCGCGGTCAATCTCCTCCGGGGAGGCCAAGCCGACGACGGCCCCGGTGAGGATCAGATCCCAGACTCGCTCGGCGAGCACAATCCGCGCCGCCTGTTCACGCCCTGTGGCGGTGAGCTGCCAGGATTCCCCTTCCTGGTGGGGCACTCGCTCGACGTAGCCGAGGCGTCGTGCGGTGCGCAACAGTCGCGGCAACGAGCGCTCCGTCCAAGAGCGCAGCGGCAGCAGCGTGCGGAACGCGACCGCTTCGCGCCCGTCTTCGCCGGCATGCTCATAAAGGCTGTGCAGTAGTTTCGTCTGCTCGAAACGCCGCCAGTCGAGGCGGACATGCCGGATGCGGGCGAGGATGCCGCGGCGCGGCGCAAACAGTGCCGCGAGGAAGAAGAAGCTCGCGCCGGTCAGCACAATGATGGGACCGGCGGGCAAGTCGACGCCGAGCTCGCCCACCAGCGGCAACGCACTCGGCTCGGCGCTCAACCACGTACCGGTCGCGCCGGTAAGCAGCCCGAATCCGGCGGCGAGCAGCAACACCACCGGCAAGCGCTCGCTGAAGAAGCTCGCCGTCACGCCCGGCAGAATCAGCATTGCCGCAATCAACACGACGCCCACCGCCGGCAGCCCAATCACCGTCGCTGCGACAATCAGTGCGAGCAACAACGCGTCGATCCATCCCGCCGGCCAGCCGAGCGAGGCGGCGTACTCGGGGTCGAAGGTGACGACCATGAATTCTTTGTAGAACAGCACGACGAGTACGACGAGATTGAGCGCCAGCAGCGCAATCACCAAGAGGTCCGCCGCGATCATCCCCCCGGTGGAGCCGAGCAGGTAGTTGTCGAGCCCCGCGGCGCGGCCGGTCGGCGTATTCTGGATGATGCGGGTCAAAGTGATGCCGAGTCCGAAGAAGACGCTAAGCACAATGCCAATCGCGGCGTCCGACTTTGTACGTGTGTGCCGGGTGAGGAAAGCAATCACGAAAGCGCCGAGCAGCCCGGCAACGCCGGCGCCGACGAGCATCCCCGCAAAATCTTTCTGGTAGCCGGCAACGATAAACGCAATGGCAAGCCCCGGCAGCGCCGCATGCGCCACGGCGTCGCCGACAAGCGAGCGTCCACGCAACACGGCGAACGTGCCAATCACCCCGGCGGCAACGCCAAGCAAGCTCGTGCCGGCAAACACCACCATGGTGGTGAACGGCACACCGAGCGCGCGCGACATGGCAAAGAGCGTCTCACGCACCGTTTCCCAATCCAGCACCGCAAAGGCGGCGGCCTGGCCGACGAGCAACGCGAACAACAACAGAAGCGGCCACGAACGCATGCACACTCCCACAAGAGCCGGGACGGCAAGGGCACACAAGGCGCACGTAGTGTAGATCCGTGTTCACGAGCAATGACCCAAAAAAAACGGAAGCCGTGGGGACTCGAACCCCAGGTGAGCTCGACCAGGTGTGCCCCGAACAACG
>SKZP01000391.1 GCA_007127275.1 Planctomycetota bacterium | reverse complement strand
GCACTGGGTACAGCTTCGGCCCGTACGACGCGGATGCCTTTCTCGGCGCCTGCACCCGAGCTTTGCTCGCCTACGGCAGCCGCGACTACCGCAAGCTCCGCTACCGTGCGATGAGTGTGGACCACGACTGGACCAAAGCGGCCGAGCCCTACCGCGACCTCTACCGCGCCCTAAACCGCGGCGAAGCCCTCCCGTCGCCCCGGCGTGACGGTAACGGCTCGGCGGAAGAACTCGTGGGTTAAGAGGTGGTGGACGAACTCGAAAGAAGTGGGGCCAACCACAGATTCGTGGGCGGGCCTCCGTGCCGGCTCAAAGTGTGCGTCGGTCGTGGTTTTCACGCGCACCCTTGTTTTCCGGGCGCGCGTGAGACTAGCGCCGTGCCGTTCGACCGTGCCTCTCCCTGGGCGCGCACGGAGGTCCGTCCGACGAATTCGTGTTGGCCGAAGTTTTTCTTATTCGCCCACAGTCGCCTTGACGCAGAGCGGAGCGTGGCACCACAGCGTTTTCCCACCGAGCCAGGTCGTCTTGGGTTTGCGAGACGCCCCACGTGTGGCGCGCTCCGCTTCGGTCGCCGCTGACCAAGAGTTGGGCTTTCCGGCCGGTTTCTAGTCCTGCCGGCGGCTGACCTGGGCTACACTCGGACGCCTCTTCCGGTTACGGGCGGACTTCAATTGTGGTTTTTCTCTTCGAATTTCCCGGAAAAACTGGGGGTGGTCGTCGGGCAAACGGTTTGTTTGAAGGTCATTCGGTGTCCGCCCCTCCGAGGGCAGGGCACTCACGCAGTGTGATTGCGAACCCGTCAAGCCATGACTACTCGAGGCCAGACACACGGAATCTGCGCGGTTGCCGTTGCCCTCCTTTGCACGGGCCTCTTTGCGGCCCTGCTTGGTACGTTGCCGGTTGCGGCGACGCAGGATACACCTGTTACCGGCGACGCGGCGGAGCATACACCCGTTGCCGGCAACGCGGCGGAGGGGGAGGACGCCGAGCCTGAGGTGGACGTGCTGGTCACGGACATCTCGGCCCGGCCCATTGCCGGAGCGCGTGTGGAGTGGCACGTGGGCCGGGATCCGTTGCCCATGGCATTCCTCGTCGCCTCGGCCGGGTGGCACGAGGCACTACGCGTGATGGAGGAGAAGCGACAGATCCTGCTGGGTTCCACCGACGACGAGGGTCGGCTGCGCGCCACGCTGCCCGAGGTCGCGCCGAATTTGTTGGCGGAGGCGATGCGCCCGTTCGACGCGCGGACAGTTCGTTCCCATCCGCGCCCCCGTGTGGTGGTACGGGCGCCGGGGCACGAGTCCGTGCAACGGTATCTGCCTCCACACGACGCGAGATTTCACGCGCACGTCGTGCTTGAGCCGGGAGAGGAGCCTGATACGCGGGTGAGCGTCGAGGTGGTCGACCCGGAGGGCACCCCGGTGCGGCGAGCGTTGGCGGTCGTGCCCAGGCGAGCGGCCCCTGCGGACGTCGCATTTCTCACTGCGGACGACGGCACGGCAACCATGACCGCCCGCGGCACGGCGTGGAGCGTGCGAATTCTTGCCGAGGCGTTTCCTTTACAGACGCACAAGACACGTCGCGATGACGTGAGGACGGAGGACGGCGGATATCACTGGCGTATTGTGCTGAAACGCGGTCCGCTGCTTCACATGCGTCTGCACACCAAGGAAGGCGCGCCCGCCACCCGCGCCACCCTCTCTTTGCGAAGTCGCGCAGGCCGCGTCGTACGCTACGCAGTGGCCGACGACAGCGGGCATGTGCGTATACCGCTAGAGGAGAATGCGCAGACGTTGAACGTGCAGTGGCGGGGAGGGGAAACCTCTCTTCCAACGGAAGAGCTGGAGACGAACACCGCCGAGCCGCTTGAGGTTTTCGTCGCCTCGCCTGAACAGTACGACCTCAAGGTCGTCGTCCTTGGCCCCGACGGCAAAGAAATGGACTCGGTCGAGGCGCTCGCCCCGCTTGAGTTTCTTTTGCTGCGCAAGGGGTGCGAGGAGTTTCGCGGTCTTTCTGTCTACTCCACTCCGTTTTTGGTGGATGCGCAGCGGGTCGTCGCACCGCCACCGACCGTACCGTGGATCAGTGCCTCGTTGAGTGAGAAGTGGTGGCTCGCTCTGCCGCTTTGGGAGTGTCGCTGGCAGCCACGTCCGACGGCACCGGCCCGTGCAACGTTCGCTCGGTTTCCACAGGGAGTGTACCGCATCGCGGCCGTTCATCCTCGCTGGGGCATGGCCGTGGGGGCGAGGCTCGACTACGACGCCACCGAGACCCTTCGCTGCACGCTCGACTTCCGCGAGCCGTTTCGAGACTACGACGGCGCACTGAAGGACGGGCACGTCCGTAACGAATGCGGTGAACCCCTCGGTTCCGTGAGCGTCCGTCTCTACGAGCCCTGCCCCCGGACGTCGACGAAGCGACTGCGGTACACCGTAAGGACCGGGGCCGACGGTCGCTTCCGGATGCCGGTGCCACGGGACTTCACGCTGCGCTTCGACGGAGCGCGCCATCAACCGGTAAAGAAGGAGTTCAGCGACGTCACAGCGGAACGCGGCACGCTACCGCTCGACGTCACCTTGCCCAGCAGCCCCTCCGTTGCGGGACACGTCGTCGTCGCCGGTGACAACGGCAACGGCACCCGCGCCCTGCCGGCGGGTACGACGCTGACGACGCGGTTTGGTCGCTCCGCACGGCCCGCCGAACAAGGTCCTGATGCACGTCCGAGTGTGACGTTTGATGCCGCCAGCGGCGCCTTCCGCATGGACCGCTTGGAAGAGTACCGCCGGGGTGTTCTCGCCACGGTTGCCCTCGCGTGGACCTACGGGCCGTCGCAAACCTTTCAGCAGCGCTTCGAGGTTGGAGAAATGGAGGCACGCTTCGAGGTGCCGGCGCCGGCGAGCTTTTCGG
>SKZP01000365.1 GCA_007127275.1 Planctomycetota bacterium | reverse complement strand
GATGAATCCCCACCTTGGCGCCCCCCAGCCGGACGATCGGTTCAGGCTTGGCATCGGCGAGGAACTCGAGCGGGACTTTTCGCTGGCCGACGACATGACCCACGGTCGGCTGTTCTGGCACGACGGCACACCGGCGGCCAACGTACCGGTAGTGTTGTTTACCAACCGCGACGAAGAGCCATCTCCACAAGCCACGACACGCACCGACAGCGACGGCCGCTTCGCCGTGTTGCCCAAGCGACACCGGCCAAACAACCTGCAACGGCACGCGTACATGTTCTTGCGCGTGGAAGTCGAGCCGCAGCGGTTCATCTGGCTGCGCGAACACTCACCGCCGACGTGGGACTTCGGGGATCTGCGGCTGCCGCGGCTGGACCCGAATTCTCGCGCCGCGCTGGCGTTGCAGGTCGTCGACGCCGCCACGAATGCCCCGACGACGGAGACCGTCCGGGTGATGTCCCGTTCGAGCGACGACTTCGTCGTGGAGGTTGTCGAGGTCAACGACCGGCACGTGCTCGACGACCTGCCGCCCGGCCAGTACCGCATTTCGTTGACCAACCGGGAGCTAGCCCGCGTCTCGCACGACGTGAAGGTGGCAGCCGGCGAACAGGTCGACGTAACCTTGCCCGTGGCCGCGCCAGCGGAGTTGCGCCTCCATGTCACGTTCGCCGACGGAGGAGCAGCCCTCACACCGAGCACGAGAATCCGGGCCGCGGTAGAGACTGACGAACTCGGCCTGACCCGCACCGTTTCCCAACGGCCCACGGGAGAGCCGTTGCACCTCACCCGCCTCGCCGCGTCGATGAGTCACACCATCACCATCCGTGTCGACGGCTACGCCGAGCAAACAATAAAGGCCACCACCACGCACGCCGACAGCACGCAAGACGTCGAACTCACGCTGCATCCCGAAACCGACTAAACTGCGCAAGGACGAGGTTCGTGGAAGAAGGGAACAGGTATGCGCCGAAGTAAGGGGAAACCGGGCATGGAGAAAGATCGGCGCAACCGTACACCGCATAACGCTATCGACGCAGTAAGCAACGGCTCTACCCTCGCGCATCGACGGTAGCGTGGGGTCAAAGTATGCTAACGCTTGCCCACCGTTGAACGATCATGTCCCCATTCGGAAGCGAGCGAGATGACCACGAACCACCGCGACCCCATCCGTGCACCGCGTGGCGCGGACCGCACCTGCAAGGGCTGGATTCAGGAAGCGGCGAAGCGGATGCTGATGAACAATCTGGATCCGGAGGTCGCGGAGAAGCCGGAGGAGTTGATCGTCTACGGCGGCCGCGGCAAGGCGGCGCGCACGTGGGCGGACTTTCATGCGATCATTGCGACGCTGGAGCGGCTCGAAAACGATGAGACGCTGCTGGTGCAGTCCGGCCGGCCGGTGGGGGTGTTCCGCACGTTTCCGCAGTCGCCACGGGTGATCATTGCGAACTCGAACCTCGTGCCGAACTGGGCGAACTGGCAGCACTTCGACGAGTTGGAGCGCCAGGGCCTGATGATGTACGGGCAGATGACCGCGGGCTCCTGGATCTATATCGGCACGCAGGGCATCCTGCAGGGGACCTACGAGACGTTCGCCGCCGCCGCGAAAAAGCATTTTAACCACGCACCGCACGACGGCACCCTGCGCGGCACGATCACCGTCACGGCCGGGCTCGGCGGCATGGGCGGGGCGCAGCCGCTGGCGGTGACGCTCAACGACGGCGTCGCCATCTGCGTCGAGATCGACCCGCACCGCATCGAACGCCGCCTGGAGACGCGCTACCTCGACACGAAGGTCGACACGCTCGACGAAGCACTCACCCAGGCCGAGGCCGCAAAGCGCGACGGCAAACGCTTGAGCATCGGCCTGCTCGGCAACGCCGCCGAAGTGCTGCCGCAGATGGTGGCGCGCGGCTTCACGCCGGATCTCGTCACCGACCAAACCAGCGCCCACGACCCGCTCTACGGCTACATCCCGGTGCTCAAGCCGGACGAGGACCCCGAGGAGATGCGCGTCAAAGACGCCGCCGGCTACGAGCAACGCGTGCTCGAAAGCATGGCCAAGCACGTTGAGGCGATCGCCACCATGCAAGAGCGCGGCGCCATCGCCTTCGACTACGGCAACAACCTCCGCGAGTTCGCCACCCGCGGCGGCATCTCCCGCGACCGCGCTTACAGCTACCCCGGCTTCGTGCCCGCCTTCATCCGCGACCAATTCTGCGAAGGCCGCGGCCCGTTCCGCTGGGTGGCCTTGAGCGGTGACCCCGCCGACATCGCGGCCACCGACCGCGCCCTGCTGGAGCTGTTCCCGCAAGACGCCACGCTGCGCCGCTGGCTGGAAAACGCCGCGCCGAAGATCGCCTACCAGGGCCTGCCCGCCCGCATTTGCTGGCTAGGCTACCGCGAACGCGACAAAGCCGGCCTCAAGTTCAACGAAATGGTGCAAAGCGGCGAGCTCAAGGCCCCGATCGTCATCGGCCGCGACCACCTCGACAGCGGCAGCGTCGCCTCGCCGTACCGCGAAACCGAAAGCATGCAAGACGGCAGCGACGCCATCGCCGACTGGCCGGTGCTCAACTTCGCCCTCAACGCCACACGCGGCGCCGCCTGGGTAAGCTACCACCACGGCGGCGGCGTCGGCATGGGCTACAGCCTCCACGCCGGCCAAGTCACCGTCGCCGACGGCTCAGAAGAAGCCGCCGAGCGCCTACAACGCGTCCTAAACAACGACCCCGGCACCGGCGTCATGCGCCACCACCACGCCGGCTACGTAACCGCCAGCAACGTCGCCAAAGCCCGCAACCTCGACCTCGCGGACTGACAAATAAGCAACTGCATAGTAATAGCTCACGCGGCCGATTTGTTTTCTTTTCACTGTTTTCAAACTAAACAAACACGCGAGCTACACGTC
>SKZP01000405.1 GCA_007127275.1 Planctomycetota bacterium | reverse complement strand
GGTCGCGGAGCAGGCCGACGCGAATGGGCAGGCCCGCTTCGAGGGCGCGCAATTGCTCGAGTCGCTCGGCCTGCTCAAGGGGGCTCAACTCCATTGCCGCGAGGCGAATCAGCGTGCGGCGCCGGTAGGCATACGTGCCGACGTGCAGATACGGCCCCGGCATCTCCGGTACCCTGGGATTCGGCGAACGCGAGGCGCGCTTTCGACGTGCGGTGTGACGAAGTGGCGGAGCGAGTCCCTCTCGTTGGTCGCGAAAATACGGAATGGGCGCCCGCGAAAAGTACAGCGCATCGCCATTGCGGGCGCACACCACCTTGACCTTGTTCGGATCGGCGTGCCCCTCGCCGAGCCAGGTGGCGAGCGTCGTGATTCGCGGCTCATCCGGCTCGTGCATCAACTCAACGAGCAAATCCACCGCCGCCGGGTCAATCTCCGGCTCGTCCCCTTGTACGTTGACAATCACGCCGAACTCGGGGCGTGCACGGGCCACTTCGGCGACGCGGTCGGTGCCGCTCTTATGGGCCGCTGCGGTCATCATTGCGTCACCGCCGAAGGCGCGCACCGCCTCAACAATCTCCTCAGAGTCGGTGGCGACGAGTACGCCGTCGGGGCGCGTGGCGCGCGTCACTTGCGTCCAAGTATGACGCAACAGCGGCCAGCCGGTTCGGTCAAGCAACAATTTGCGAGGCAGACGCGTAGAGTTGAGCCGGGCGGGAATCACCACGAGGACTCGCTCTCGCGCTTTCGGCGTGCGCCGCTCACTCATGCCCGCGGCTCCTCCCCCGAGGGCGACGACGCGTCGCCAGCGTCGCTGTTGCCGTATGCGGCCCTCCCCTCCGCCTCGCCGGAGAGGGCTGCTTCGCTCTGGTGCGCCTTGTCTCCTCCGGTGCTGTCGGTACTCGAAAGGCCAGGATCCGTCGCTGGCACCCCTTCGTCGGTCTCGTCGGCGGACATGGCTCCGGTAGAATGGCCTTGTCGCCGGCTGCGTCGTCGTCGGTTCGCACCGACCAGCGCCTCCTCGGGGCGCACGAACTTCAACGCGGCGAGGTCGACGAGCCCCGTAACCAACAAGCCGAGGTTGCCCAGTAGCAGGATCCACATCAGGATGGCATGCAGCGAGAGGCGCGCCAGTCGCTGCCCGGGGGCGTCTCGCACGTCTGCGGGACGCACCCGCCGTTCCCCCTCGTCGTCGTGGGTAACTTGGGTAGCCTGCCCGACGACGCCGCGCCGTTGGTCTTCATCCTCCCAGAATTCGCGCAGGCCCTCGGCCGAGGCGAACGCCGCCCAGTACACGACGAGCAACACGAGGGCCGTTTTCATGGTGAAGCGCGTGATGGCATTAACCAGCTTGAGCGGCATGGCGAGGTCGAGCAGGTGCAGCAGCCCTGCCACCGCCGGCAGCGCCACCAGTGCGGCACTGGCCCAGTGTGACCACCACACCTCGAAGGCGGCCTCGAAGGTTTGCGCCCCCGGGGTAATCAACGGCAAGGCCACGCCGTAGAACAGGACGACGCCAGCGAGTGCGGCCAGGTTGAGCAAACGCGGCCCGAGCCGCCCGGGCAGGTAGCGCCGGCACGTCATTGCCGCGAAAGACGGGGCAAGGCAGAGCAAAAGAATCAGCAGCGCAGGAAGGATCTCGACGTGCGTTTCCTTGAGCCGCGTGCGCATCGCCGCCTGCACCAGGCTTGCCGTGCGGTGGTCGACGAGATTGCCACCGCGTTCGTCGACCAGCCGTTCGAACTCGGGCTTAAATTCGTCGTCGAGTTCAATGGAGTGAAGCGTCGTTGGCACCCCTGCGTATACCGCTTTAAAGTCGGGTGCGTCGAGGTTGTAGGCGTAGGCCCACGGCGCGAGGGCAAGCAACACCAGCAGTACGCCGCGCACGTTCCCTGGCGCAAGCAATGCAAGGCCAATGGCGCCGAGCCCGAGCACGACCGGCAGAAAGATCAAGAAGTTCGCGGCGAAGCCCTCGGGCCACATGTCGGCAAAGCCTTCTAGGGCAAAGCCACGCGCGGCCATGTAGATCACAATTACGACCACCTGCAGCACGAGCAGAACGCCCCACATGATCCCGAACTGCTTGCCGTAGTCGCGCAGCGTTTTCTTGCGCGGCGGCGCCTTCTCCCGCTGACGCTGACCGCGCACGTAGCCGGCGGCCACCGCCTTGCGGTGGCGTTCTTGCTTGTCGTCGGCTCGTCTGTTCACCTCGCGGGTGGGTGTACGGGCGTTGTCGCGGGCCATGACAGCGTGCTCCTGAGTGCGCTCGGCGGAGACGGGTGCGAAAGGTTGGAACGTGCCGAAAGAGGGGTGCCGTGTCACACGAAGGTGTCGAGCATGATACACTTCCACGACCTACGGGCAACGAGTCACATGCGTCGACACCTACTGAAACGCTCGTCCGGTTTCCTTTCCGCAAACGCATCCCGTCATGTACTGCCCGCACTGCAAGAAAGATTCTCCCGTCGCCCGCCAGTGCATCCACTGCGGTGGCAAGCTGAAGCTGACGCGCAAGCAGGTGCTCAAGCTCGCTCGCTTGGAAGCCCAGCGCGAACAGGAAGCCTACACCGCCAAGCAGGTGCGCAAGTGGCTGACGTTCGCAGGCGTGTTGTTCGCCATTTCGCTGGCGCTGTTCATCATGACGCGCGGCACGGCGACGCCGCGGGTAATTCCCGTGTATCCCTACGCCAATCCGACCCCGGAGGCGCAGACAGAACTGCCGGTGGACGGCGTCGAGCACGACGCCGAAACCGACGACGGCGAGGCAACGGACGAGCCGGCTGTGCGCCACGAGCCGCGCGTCTTCGTCGACATGCGACCCGAGGAATTGGTCGGCCGCTTTCCGCGCTTGGTCCGCACCGACGCCGAAATGGCCGCCGAAGCCGCGGACGGTGAAGACGACTAAGGGGCTGTC
>SKZP01000106.1 GCA_007127275.1 Planctomycetota bacterium | reverse complement strand
TGCATCTGACGCCACACCGGCCGCTCGCCCCCATGCGCTGCCCCTACGAGATCAGCGCCCCCAGCGTCACCCTCGACGCCACCCGCCATCCCGACCTCCATCCCTACGACGGCCGCTACGGCCCTTCCGAGGCTCTGCCGCGACACCTCGAAACCGGCCACCTCGAGCGTCCGCCCCACATTGCCCACCTCACCGCCATTGGCCGCATCCACTCCGACGACGGCCGCTGGGACTACACCACCCCGAGTCGCAAGGCAGACCCTGGCGAGGCCCGCTTCACCGCTGGCACGGCAAGCGGCGTGTTGCTCGTTGCGCCGCCGGAGTACCTGCCGGATGCAACGTCGCCGGAGCGAGTCTCGACGTTGGAGTTTGGCCTCTACGACGGCCACGCCGGCGGAGAGCCGGTGGCGCTTGCCTGGGGCCGCGAGTCGTTCGAACTCGGTCGTGTCACCGGCGGGCCGCGCCTCGCCCCCACCGGAAGCCCCGGCAGCGCCGAATTGGCGCTGACCTTTCGCGACAACGTCGGCGAGCCTCGCCCCGGCCGTCTCGGGATCAACACCAGCGAGCCGCAAGACACACTCGACATCAACGCCGGCATTGGCGGCGGCGACGGCGGCGACGCACCGGCGGTGCGCCTCGGTGGCGACGTGCGCCTCGTCCGCAGCGCCGCCGACACCCTGGCACTCGGCGCCGGCGACCGCTTCGAGCCAGCCACCGACGGCCAAGCCCTGGGCAGCGAGAGCAAACGCTGGAGCATCATGGCCGCCACGCTCGACCTCGCCGCTCCGGCGCACACCCCCGGCGTCGAGCTTGCCGCGCAAAGCGACAACCCCGGCACCACACCCGCCGCCATGTTGTGGCGCGACCAAGCCACCGGTCGCGGCCGCCTTGGCGAGGCCGTGCTTGACCGGGCCTACATGCGTGTCGTCCCCGTCAACGCAAGTAGCACCAGTGCCGAAGCCGGCGACCTACTCGTTGTCGAAACCACAGAGCAGCCAACAACCATTGACTTGCCGCCGCTGACCGCCGCCGTGCTCGGCATGGCCGTCGCCGTCAAGCACAAGCCTGGCGGGGACCGCGAAACCGTCCTCCAACCCGCCGCGGGCAACAGCATTGAAGGCGCTGCCGACTACCTGATCAAGGGCGACGGGCGAGCCGTCACTCTCTACGCCGCGGACACCGAAAACTGGTACGTCGTTTAGCGGAACACACCTCGCCCGGGCTCACTGCGCAAGCCCACTGGCGGAGTCGGCGAACTCTCGTTTGTCCTCAAAGGAAGAAGCCATGGCGTGAGCACGCGGGCTCGCCTTGCAGGGCTGACGCCTTGCGCTCGCCACGTCGGCAACACCTCGTGACCGCTCCACCGTTGGAGAGGCCCCGTGACGCGCACTCGCTACTCTTCTGCGAAGAGCGCCTCGACGAACTGTGTGGCGTCGAAGGCGGCGAAGTCTTCGCGTTGTTCGCCGGTGCCGACGAACTTGACCGGTACGTCGAAGCGCTGGTGAATGTTCAACACCACGCCTCCTTTTCCGGTCGCGTCGAGCTTGGCGAGAAACAATCCCGTGACGTCGGCGGAGGCGAGAAACTTCTCGGTCTGCTGAATCACGTTTAGGCCGTAGTTTGCGTCGACCACGAGCAGTGTCTCGTGTGGCGCGCCGTCCACGTTCTTGCCGAGGCTGCGCTTGATCTTTGCAAGCTGCTCCATCAGATTGCGGTCGGTGTGCAACCGCCCGGCGGTGTCGACAATCAGGATCTCGACCCCTTCTTCCTTTGCCCGCTGTGCCGCGGTGAAGGCGACAGACGCCGGGTCCGACTTCGGTTCCCCTTTGTGAAAGGCGCAGCCGACTCGTTGCGTTGCCCAAATTTCGAGCTGGCTCTCCGCCGCCGCGCGGAAGGTGTCGCATGCCGCGATCATGACCTTCTTGCCCTGCTGCTGGTAATGCCAGGCGAGCTTGCCGATCGAGGTCGTTTTTCCCGTTCCGTTGACGCCGACCACAAGAATCACCGTCGGCGGCGTCGCCGCCAAGGTCACCTCGTTGCCTTTCGCGGAAAGCACCTCAATAAACTGCTGCTTCAGAAACGGGATGACCTGCTCCCCTTCGGTTACCTCTCCTTTCTTCCACGCCGTGCGCAGCCGCGCCGTCACCTCGTCGGCAAGGTCCGGGCCCATGTCCGCAGCAATCATTTGCTCCCAAACTTGCTCAATCAAATCCTCGTCGACGCGCCGGCCGAGTACAACCGCACGGATGCCGCCGAAGAAGCTGCCGACCGTTTTCGAAAGTCCCTCGCGCAGGCGCTGCCACCAGTTCTTGCGCCGCTCCCCGCGCGGCGTCTCCGCGACGCCATCTTCTTCTTGCGCTTCACCGCTGGCGCGCGCCACGGCCTCGGCGACCTCTTCCACGCCGCCGCTCTTTTTCTTCTTGCCGAATAACCCCATCTCGCCTCGTCCTCGTTGCCCTTGCGGACCACCACTCCACGCCCGCGGAAGTGTAGCACCTACCGCAACCCCCGCGAACCGGCCGGCACGTGCAAACGTCGAGCCTCCGGGGGCAGGGCCGAGAAGGACAAGCTGCGAATGCCGTTGCTGCGCTGAAAGGGGGCACCGGCGGCTGCGCCTGGGCCTCGGGATGGACCGGCACGCACCGACGTGGTAGCGAGGGTTGGGGGCCTGCGGGAGGGAACGAGGGCTCGTCTGCGGAGCGGTGCATGGCGGCGGCACGCAACGACAACCATCCAACGAGCAGCGCGAAACGCGCCCGCGGCTGGGTGGCGCCCTTGACGCAATCCGGGTGGGGGGAGGCGCTGCGGCGGTGCGCCGAGGTGGTTCCGTTGGCGGATGCGCAAGGGGCGCAAGCGCCGGAGCGCCTCTGGCTTGCACGCGTGGCCTGGCACCCCGAGTGCGGGGCCGCGGCCGCCGCGTCGAGTGCCACAACGGAAGAAACGACACCGGCGCTGATCTACGCCGCCAAGTCATACCGCCGCCGACCGCCGGTGTTCGCTCGCTACTTGCGCAGCGAGCAGCCCCGCTTGTTCCGTCCCGCGATTATTGAGTCGAACACGCTAACCCTCACTGACGAGGCCGGTACCACCCGCCGCCGCTGCCCCATTCATACGGTGCTGCGCCTTCCCTCGCTGTGGGCTGGGCTCGCTTTGCTGGACGAGACGGACGCGGGAACGTATCCGCCGAGTCACGGTTCGGAAACCGAGTGGCTCGCCGTGCCCGCAGCCGCGGTGGCCGAGTCTCCGGATTTGCGCGACGTTCATGCGGCGCACGCCGCACTGGAACGGTGGAACGTCACGCTCGTGCGACACCACGCCCGCTGGCGGGAGCCGTTGGTGCCGTCGCTGGAGCGCGTCACGTTGCGCCTAGCCGACGGCGGCCACGCCCCGGCGCTGCGTTTTCAGGCGTCTCCGCACGACGTGCCGTTGCTTGTGCCGCACGCACGCCCACAGCCCCTGTCACGGCTTGCCGCGTTGCCGGTGGAGATGAACGAGCCGCCGCGCAGACGTGCGGGCGACAACGACGGCAACGACGACACGTACGGCGGCGGCGTCGGCGAGGGCGGCAAGATGCTCGGAGAAGAGGTCTGGCTGTTTCGGCGTGTCCGCCCCGGCGAGGCGCCCTGGGGGGGAGACGCCTACGTTCGCTGGGGATTGGCGTTTTCGCCGTTGGCCCTGGAGCGTACCGAGGCGCTGCCGGCGGGGCTTGCGTTGTGGCAGCCGTGGCAGCACAACCCGCTTGCCGTGCTCGAGCCGGCGCACGAATCCGCGCCCGTGACGCACCTCCTGCGCACGCTCGCGCCGCATGCAGCGTCCGTGGCCGCGGTCTCGCAAGCCCCACCCGTCGTCGAGCTTGCGGCGCACACACCGGGAACGCCCGTGCCGACGTGGCCGACGTCGTCGTCGTCGGGGTTGTCGCAAGTGAACGCACACGCGCCGGCAACGGATGCTCCCGTCGAGGCGAAGCCGCCGGCCGTTCCGGTGGAGTTCCGCCTGTGCGCCGACACCGCGGCGCGGAACGAGCCTGCCGCCTGGCTGCTCGACGCGGAGATGTATGCGCGCTTCGTCGAGGTGGTGCGGCTGCGGTCGCAGCGCCATCTTGATGGGCTGCTGCTTGCGGCGTTGCCGGAGCTCGAGCGTTGGGTGCTGGTACGTGCGGAGCGTGAGCCGTCCGCGGCGACTCATGAGTTTCCCGGGCACGGCTTCGCCACATTGCCCGGCTGTGCGAACGTTTACATGCCGCGGGGGTTTTCGTTGCGTCCGCGGATCAACCCGAGCCGCCTCGGCGATTACATCCCGTTGCCGCCCGGCGACGGCCCGGCCCTCTTTGTGCCGCGCTCCCTCGCCAGCGCCCCGGCGACATTCCCGCCGACGCTCACGACCCTGCAAACGGCGAGCGGCGAGCCGTTCGAGGTGTGGCACATTCCGCGGGATGCGTTCGAGCCGTTGCGCGAGGTGGTGACGTATACCTTCGCGCTCGAGCTCTCGCGCAAGCAACCGGTGCAGCCGCAACGGTTGCTCGACGAGTCGCTGCATCTCGCCGCGCGCACCGCCGCCACGGCTTTTCACAGCGGGTTGCTCTCCATCAAGCAGGCAAGCCAGGAGCCGGAGCGCCCCGCCCTTCCCGTCAGTGCAAGCGGCCTTTCCAACGACACCGAGCCCATTCCCGCGGCGACGTTCCGCGACACGCTGCACAAGGAGCCCGCGACGGATTCTAGCCCGGTGCTCGAGCCGCTGTTCGTCGAGTCGCCGCAGCCGCCGAAGGCGGACGAGGCGCGGCAGCGGGAGATCCAGGTGGAGGAGGCCATTGCGCAGCGCTTGCCGGTCCCCGCAGACCCTCAGCTTGCGCCGCTCTGGCTCGAGCTGGCCGAGCTCAAGGTGGTGCGCGGCCGCTTCGACGAGGCGCTGTATGCGTGGGCGAGTGGGGCGTGGCTACGCAGGCCCGGCGGTGCCGCGGCGACACCCGAGACCGGCGAGCCACGCCCGCTGACCGAACAGGCCTTGTCGGCGACGCTGCAAAATATGGCCGCGTCCACCGACGAAGCGGCGCGGTTGCGCAAGCTGCCCTCGGCGGAGTTGCTCGACGCGTTGGCGGCACAGCAAACGTGGCGCACCACTCATTCGGTGTGGCTGCTGCTGTTGCTCGAGCGGCTCGCACACGCCGGCGGCGCCGAGCCGCAACTCCTCCTCAAGGTGCAACAAGTGCTCGGCCAGGTCCGCGCCTCGTTGCCGTACAAGGTGCGCTGGCTGCTCGCAAGCCGCCTCGCTGCGCTGGTCGGCGACGAGGTGGCGCTGGAGCGCGAACGCGAGGACTTGCTCGGCGAGCTCAATGTGCGCGGCATAAGTCGCGGCAACCTGCTGCCCTTGGTGCGCCGCCTGTTGCGACGCGCCCGCGCCTCGCGCTCGGCCGGCGACGAAACGGGATCCGTCACCGCCGGCGGCGAGGAACTGCCCGAGCATCCGACGCATGTTCCCCTCGACGTCGAAGCCGGCCCCGCGTACGAGCGCGCCACCATGGAGTGGCCCCCCGCGGCTCTGAAAACGTGGGTGCGCGTCTTGCAACGCATCACCACCATGATTCGCCACACCGGACACGGCGAGGCCCCCGTGCTGATGCCGTTCGCCGAGATGTTGCTTACGGTGTCGCGCGACGCCGGCAAGCAACTGCCGCTGGCGGCGTTGCGCTCACACGTCGAACACTCGCGGGCACAGATGCTCAAAGGCGTGCTGCGCGAGCACCTTGCCGACTTCGACGCCGAGCGGCAACCGAGCGAAAAGCAACGCCGCGACGCCCTGCACCAGTTCGCCGAGGGCAGCGCCACGAGTGAGCCCGCCGCAGCCGCCGCCGTCGGTGGCGCAACGGACACCTTCACCGAGTTGCCTGCCGAGTTGCGCGAGCGCATCTCCACCTACCTCGTGCTCGTCAGTTTGCGCTGGGCGCATCCGGCGGTGCGCGAGTTCTGGACGAGGTATATGCGCGCGCAATCCTTGAGCACCACGCTGACCATGATTGCGGCAAGCGAGGCCGCGCCGCTTCGCTGGTTGACCGTGCTCGGCCAGGAGTTTCTCTTCGAGGAGTTGCTCCCGAAGATGGAAGAGGCGCTCGCCGGCTACAAACAACTCTCCGAGCCGGAAAAGGCCCGGCTGCTACTCGTGCTCGACGAGCTGGCGCGGATTTTCGAGCGACGCGACCTGCCGGCGTATCTGCGCCAGGACTCGGCGTTGAGCGCGACTCGGGCGCAGGACGGACGGCGCCGCGTGCAAGAGGTGGCGGAGCGCGTCTGCAAAAAGGTGCGCTGGCTCAAAGACAAGGACGCCGCCGACCGCTACGTGCCGGTGCTCAAGCGGCTCAGCACGCTCGACGCCGAGGCACTCACCCGACTCGACGCAGCGGCAACACCCAGTGGCGAGCGGGACACGCAGTGGCTCGACGTTACCGCCCGCATGAAGGTGGCGCGCGCCCACCACCTCTGCGCCCTCGGACGGCGCCACGACGCCCTCGAACTCATCCAAGAGGTGCACACCGCCTGGCGCAACACCTACACCCAGTCACGCAGCCCGTTGCCGCGCCACGTGCGCATCAGTCTCGGCTGGCTGCTGGAACACCTGCTTTCCACGGTACCGCTTACCGGCAACCGCACGCTCGGCGTGCGAATCATCGAGGACTGCGTGCGCGACGCCCGCCAGGTCAACGACGCCCGTTACAGCGCGCAGGTTCTCAGTACCGCCACGCGCAGCCTCGCCCAACTTGGCGCCCACGACGACTCGCAAATCCAACTGCGTACCATTCTCGCCACGGCCCGCGAGCAACTCGCCGGCAACCCGAGTCTCCTTTTCGAGATCCTTGAACGCGTCGTCTCCGCCGGTTTGGAACTGCTCTCCGCCAAACGCCTCGAAGAGCAGATCCTCGCCCCCTTGCGCCAGTGGCTGCAAAGCGAAGCCGCCTTCGACGGCACCGACGGCACCTTCTACCGCGTCAAGACCGCCATCCTCATCCGTTTCGCCGAGTGGTCCCTCTCTCCCTCCGAGCGCGTCATCCCGGCACTCAACGCCCTGCTCACCGAAACCGTGCGGGAGGATCTGCTCGGCGACGACCCGTTGGATCTCGCCGTGTACTGGGCGGAGTGGTTCCTCAAGGTGCACGCCTACGAGTGGGAAGAGTCGATCATCACGTATTTCGAAACCATTGACGAGCTCGTGCAACGGCAGCAAGACAACCGCCCACAAGCCGGCCACGGCGCCGCCCTGCAATACCTGCGCAAGCTCACCGACCATTTCATCGGCAACGTAGCCGTCGAAGACCGAAGCATCCGCGAATTCTGTCGCCGCGAAGAAAGTCTCATCCGCGACCGCGTCACCACTTCGTAGCCCCCGGCCGGAACGTCCGACTCTTGGTTTGCCGCGGCGCGAAGCGGAGCGCGCCACGCGTGGGGCGTCTCGCAAACCCGAGGCGACAGGGCTCATTGGGACAACAGGGTGGTACCACACTCCGTTGCGCGTCGCGGCTAGTCCGCCCAGGGAGAGGACGGTCGAACCGCCCCGCGCAACGCCCACGCGCCCCGAATACGAAGGAGCTGTCAGAAAATACTTTCCGAATTTGAGCACCGGCGCTCGACGGTGCTTCGTTGTCGTCGTTGCCGCTGCTCAACGTGGCTACGGCCACGCCTCTGCTGCTCAACGTTCTCCGCTCTGCGTACGTGGTGCCGTCCAAATCTTTTTGTTGCAACAAGAGCTGGCTGATCCCCTGAATCTCTCCACTGGTTGAGACCGACCCCTTTGAGGTAGAACGACACCGAGAGTTCCAACGAAGGCGACTGGCGAAGGCACTTGTGCCCCGAAGGGTCGGCGTGGTCGAGTTGACGAAAGGCAGTTCATACGGACCGTCGAACCTGCCGGTGCCAACGTCGCCCGGCTGGCGCTGGTGGTGCGTGGTCGCGACCTTGTTTCTCTTTGCCGTCGTCGTGGACCTGCACACGCCGTGGGGCTCGGCGAAGGGGCTCTTGTATATCCTGCCCATGGCGGCCTGCCTCTGGCAGTCGAGTCGCAAAGTGACGCTGCTTGTCGCGGCGGCTGGCTCGCTGGCGCTTGCGGTCGTGCTGCCGTTTTCGCCGGTGACTACTGCCTTTCCGCAGTGGGCGGCGTTTCTCTTTCGAGGCATCGCCCTTGCGTTGATCTGGCTGATTGCCGGCTTCTGCCTGCTGCGGCGGCAGGACCTCGACCGACTGGCGCACGCCCGCAACGAAGCGCAGCAGTTCTTCGAGTCGGCCGACGTCGTGCTTGTGGTGCTCTCCTCGAAGGGAAAGGTGCGCATGGCGAACGGCCGCGCGTGCGAATTGCTGGAGACCTCGGCCGAGCGGCTCATCGGACGCGACTGGTTCGACACCGCACTCGCCGCCGAGGACCGCGCGGCGAGCCGCGCCCTGTTCGAGCGCATCCTCGACGGCGAAAGCATGCCGCGCTCGCACGAAAGCCACCTCGTCACCGCAAACGGTGCGCGCCGCCTCGTTTCCTGGACGGTGCAACCGTTGCGCAACACCTCGGACGAAGCGATCGGCACGATCGTCTCCGGCCAACCGATCGGTGAACAACGCCGCATCGCCCGGCGGCTGATCGACTACGAGCACGCCCTCGACGCCTCCTCGATCGTCGCGATCACCGACCGCAAGGGAATCATTACTTGGGCCAACGACCGCTTCTGCGAGATCTCCGGCTATACCCGCGACGAACTGATCGGCAACACCCACCGCCTCGTCAACTCGGGGACGCACCCGCCCGAGTTCTTCAAAGAGTTGTGGCGTACGATCAGCCGAGGCGAGGTCTGGCGCGGCGAACTCTGCAACCGTCGCAAGACCGGCGAGATGTATTGGGTCGCCACGACCATCGTGCCGTTGGTCGACAACCAGGGAAGGCCGTATCAGTACCTCGCGATCCGCAACGACATCACCGACCGCAAGCAGGCCGAGCAGGAGTTGCACGAGACGCTGCGCCGTTTTCACATGGTCGTTGTAAACTCGCCGATCATCCTGTGGATGACCGACTGCGAGGGCCGTCTGACGTTCCTGCACGGCCGCGGCCTCGAGGGTCTGGGGGTCGAGCCGCAATCCCGCCTCGGGCAACGGATCACCGAGCTTGTCACGGAGTTGCCTGTCGAGCCGGAGGTGCTCGACCGGGCCCTGAAGGGGCGTGCACAGCAAACGGTGACGCAACTGCGCACCCGCAGCTACGACGTCCGCTACGCGCCGATTCGCGAGGGGGAGTCCGAGGGAGAGAGCATCCTCGCTTCGCAGGACATCTTCGCCGAGGAGGTGGAGGGTGTGCTTGCCGTGGCCAACGACATCACCGAGTTGCGCGACGCCGAGGCGGAGTTGCGCCAACGCGAAGCACTTTCCCGGCTCGGCGAAATGGCGGCGGTGGTCGCCCATGAGTTGCGCAACCCGCTTGCGGGGATTCGTGGCGCCATTGGCATCATCCGCAAGCGCTTCGACGAGGAGGCCCCCGAGAGGGAGGTGATCGGTGAGATCATCAGCCGCATCGACGCGCTCAACGAGATGGTGCACGACCTGTTGCAGTTTGCGCGGCCGCGACCGCCGCAGCTTGCCGAGGTCGAACTCGAGCCGCTGTGCAGCGAAGTCGTGCGCCTCGTCTCCGCCGATCCGGATGCCCGGAACATCTCTTTCGAGCAACAGGTTCCGAGCGGATTGTTCGTGCGCGCCGATCGGCGGCAGCTGGTCAACGTCATTTCGAACCTGCTGCACAACGCCGTGCAAGCCAGCGAGCCGCCGGCATCCATCGAACTGACCGCGAGCACATGCGCCGAGGGAGCCGACAGCGCCGAGCTGACGGTGCGCGACTACGGCACGGGCATTGACGCCGAGGCGCTGGAAAAGGTCTTCGAGCCCTTCTTCAGTATGCGCCACCGCGGCACCGGCCTCGGCCTGCCCATCGCCAAGCGGATCGTCGAGCAACATCAGGGCCGCATGCACATCGACAGCACGCCGGGCCAAGGAACCACCGTGGTGATCAGGCTGCCGCTATCAAACGGCTCCGAGCCCACAACGGAGGAATGAATTCGCCCGTTCTTTGCGGAAGGGGCCGTTGCGCCCAGAGTGCCAACAAAAGGAATCGGGCGCGGCTCGCTCTTGCATTCGAACGCGGATTCGGTCATTCTGTGGTCACTTGCCCGGCCTGTACGGTTCCCGCCGCGCGGGCCACGGTTAACCCGAAACCGGAAACCTTCGTACTTCTACGAACGAGTCGAGCCATGCGTACTTCCCTCGCTTCGACGTTCGCCCTCGCGATTTTTGCCCTGCTCGCGGTACCGGCATTGGCGCACGCCTCGCACCACGGACAAGCTTCGACGCCATGGCAGTGGAGTTCGCAGGCGGACTCGCTCGGGGGATTTGTCGCGCCCGAACAACACGGCCCCGTCGTCTCCACCGGCTCGGGGTCCTGCGACCGCACGGACGGCGAGCAACCGCCGATGATCCGCGCGCGGATGCTCGGTTCGCTGCCGTCGCGACGGGTCTCCAGCGACGGCGACTACGTGGTCGAATACTCCGTCGTCGAAGAAGACGGCAAGCCCTACCTGCTTGAGCGTCGTCGCGAACTCGAGTGGCGCCGAAACTTTCCGCGCTACGTCGGCCTGCTTGGCATGGAGTTCTCCCGCTTCACCGGCCTCGATCACAAGAACGGCTCCGCCGGGTTGTTTTACCGTCACCTCCACTCCACCGGGGGACCGCTGTACTACGGCTTCGAAATTACGCCGTTCAGCTTCGGGGCCGTTTACGACAACCACGACTTCGCCGCGCTCTACTCCTTCCAAACGCGTGCGCTGGGCACGCTGCGCATGTACCTCGGCTCGTCCTCGCCGAGCGTTTACTTTGAGCTCGGCGCGGGGCTTCAATTCGTCTCCTTCCGTACCGCCGACGAGTTCGCGCTGATTTACGAGAACAGCTATCCGCGCGACGAGTTCAGTCGCTGGCGGGCCGCAACGCGCCTCGCAGCCGGCATTGAGTTCGGCTCCTTCGGGCTGGAGATCGGCTGGACCGGCATTTTCCCGACG
>SKZP01000645.1 GCA_007127275.1 Planctomycetota bacterium | reverse complement strand
GAAGAAAAAGAAGACGACGAAGAAGGTCAAGAAGAAGACCAGCAAATCCAAGACCGGCACCGGCAAAGTCAAGAAGAAAGCCACCGGCAAGACCAAGCGTGTCAAAAAGAAGCGCAAGACGCAGCGAACGCGCGAGGAAGAAGGCCCCGACGTGCTCGACGAGTTGGGGATCGACTTTAGCACGGTGGACGACGAGCCCGACCTGCCCGAGCCGAGCGACGGCGACGACGATCCGCTCGGCGCCGAAGAACTCGACCTCGACGCGGGACTGGACCTCGACGCCGACGAGGGACTCTCGCTGGAGAGCAAGGGCGACGACGAAGTGCCCGCACTGAACCTCAAAGACGACCTGGGCATTGACAGCGGCGACGACGACGGCGACGACGTTCCGTTGCTGGACGAGCCAGCCGATGCGGGCCACTGCACGGTCTTTCTCAACAAGATCAAGCCGGGCGACCGCGAGAAGGCGGTGCAGTTGATGAACGAACTCGTCGGCATGGACCCCGCCGAAGCGGAGCAGCTAGCCGGTCGCCTGGTCGTCCCCGTAGCGAAGAACGTAAGCGAAGAAAAAGCGGAAAAGATCCTCAATCAGTTCCAGCGTTACGGCATCACTGGCCGAGTCCGCAAGAACCGCTAAGTACAGCTCCCCAGAAGAAAGAGACCCAGTTGCGTCACGAGCAGGCCGAGTCGCAACGAGGGCGAAGGCGAGCACCGCAGACGTGGCCTTTGTCACATTGAGGAGCAAAGACGAGGTTGAGGAAGCGAATCGGTCGCGCAGCAGCAAATGGGTCACTTTCTTCTGGGGAGCTGTACTAAGTCCGACCGTCGAGCGCCGTAACGCCCAAGGTTTGCGGGAAACACGTTTAGCCGCTAGCCTCCGCCGAGTGCGCCTCGCGTTTTCGGATTCGGGGACGTATACAAGACTCGCTGCGTCGCCCCCTCACAGGCATCCATGCAGCCTCCCCCTTCGCCGTATGACGTTCGCGCACTCTCCGCGCCGCCCACGTGCTTTTCTCCGGATCCGAGGGGAAACGTTTGGGTCGGTTTCGTGCTGTATTAACGGCGACCTTGCGCCGCACCGCGAATCACCGAGCGTTGTCAGCCCGGTTCGTCGCGTCGGTCCGGTCAACGCCGTGTCACCCATCACGCATCTCTAAACCATCAGGTTGACACCGATGAAACGACCTTCTGCAAACTCTACCGTTGGATTCGCCATTGTGTCCGCGCTTGCGTTTGTCGTGCTCTCGGGGCTTTCGCCGCATACGGTCGAGGCACGAAGCGGTGCGGTAGGAGACGACTACTACGAGTACGCCACACGAGGTCCGGCGTTCGGTGCCGGCTTTTACCTCGGTCGCGGCCGAGCGGATCTTCCCGGCGCGGAAAGCTTTTCGCGCAACTGGTTCTCCGTCCACCTCGGTTTGCCGGTGGCGCCCCTCTCGCCGGAAAGCATCTTCAGCCTGACCTACACCTTTCAGGTCGCCACCGACGTCGAAGACGGCACCGGCCTGCGGCCCTGGCTGTTCAGCGGCGAATTCGAGTACTTCTTTCCGTTCGACCCGGAGGCGTATGCCGAGTTCTCGCTGTTCGCAAGTGCCGGCATTGGATGGCAATACTTCGACTTCGACTTCGACGGTGTGCGAAACTTCATTTTCTCGTCCATCCATTTTGGCGGACGGTTCTATCCCGTTAGTGGGCTCTTCTTCCAACTCGGCTTTTCCTTCCAGCGCGCGTTTGGCATCAGCGAAGACGCGTTCGACTTCGACTACTGGAACATCAGCTTCAAGTTCGGCATCCGCTTGCCGTGACGGCACGAGAGCGGGTACGGACGCAAGCGCCGACAAGCCCACGGGCTTGCGGCCCGTGGGTCGGTATCACCCATTCGTGATGCCGCTGTATTGCCAATGCGGTTTCACGCGCGGGCCGGCAAGTCCAGTCGGCGCTCGTCCGCCAGAATCTCTTCCAGGCATGACGCGTCCACGCGGTGGAGGCCGTGCGTAAACGCGTTGTCCATGGCGAGGCGGGCGTAACGGCAGAGCCGTCGCGGGACTCCTTCGCTGACCTCGTAAAGCAATTCCAGGCAGGACTCCTCGAACAGCTCGTCCGGCGGATCCCCGGCGGCGTCGAGGCGGTGCTGCAGCAAGGCGCGCGACTGCGCCTCGTCAAGCGGGCCGAGGTGGTAGCGGCGGTCAATGCGCTGATCCAGTGCCGGCTGCCGAGCGAGTCGCTCGTGCAGTACCGGATGCCCGACGAGCAGGAAGGTCAACGGCAAGGCGAGGTCGTCACCAAGATTCGTCAGCAGGCGCAGCCGGCGCAGCGACTCGTCGCTCATTTCCTGCGCCTCGTCGAGCACGACAATCATCCGCTTGCGCTGCGCGGCGATGGATTGCTCGAGCACCCGGGCGAAGGCCTTGGTCAGCACATATTCGTCGTAGGTGTCGAAGTCAATCCCGTCATTGACCACCTGCGAAATGATCTCGGCAAGCAGATGCGGAAACGTGAAATGACTGTTGGGCAGCCAGATCACGAAACGGTCCGGATCCTCAATGCGCTGCGCGATCATGCGGGCGACGAGGCTCTTGCCGCAACCGACATCGCCGGTGAGCAAACCGAACGGCGCGTTCGCTTGCCGGCAGAGGTAGACCATGCGGTGTACGGCCCGCTCATGCTCGGGGCTTGGAAAATACACCCGCGGGTGGCAGGTATCGTCGAAAGGACTTTGCTGCAACCCCCAATGCGCGAGTCGATCCCCGTCCTGGTACATCGTCGCGATCTCCTTGAGCAAGCGAACGCAGGGCAGTTCAAAGAGGATTACACGCAAGCCCCAACAGACGCAAGGGGCCACCGGAGAGGGGTACATCCGGAATTGTTGCCGAAAGGAAGTTTCGTATGTACCGAGATCTGCGGGTAACGACGTTTAGCCGCG
>SKZP01000661.1 GCA_007127275.1 Planctomycetota bacterium | reverse complement strand
CGACGGCACCCAGCGGGTTCCCTCTCAGTTCGACCGCGTTCGTGACCCCCGAGAGGCGGGCGAGCGAATGGTTGGCCGGCAGGCGCTCCGGCCGGACCGTCAAGCTCGGCGGCTTGCCGGGATTCTCCGAGCGCCGTGTGCGCGCAACAAGGCGGATGGATTGGCCCCGTTCGCGCGCCTCGACAATCTCCGTCTGCGTCACCTCGCTGATGCCGGTGATGGGGAAGGTCTCCAGCGGCACCTCGACGCCGAAGGCGAGTCCGGTGAGGATGACGAGCTTTTGCGCGGCGTCGGTTCCGTCAATGTCGAGCGTCGGATCCGACTCCGCGTAGCCGCGTCGCTGCGCCTCGGCAAGCGCCTGCTCGAAGCTCCAGTCGCGCTCCTCCATCTGCGTGAGTATGTAGTTGGACGTGCCGTTGATCACCCCGGCAATCTCGTCAATGCGCGTGCCGGTCAGTCCCGACTCAATGGCGCGCAAGGCAGGGATGCCGCCGCCGACGCTCGCCTCGTAGCGAAGCGGCAATTCGAGTCGTGCGGCAAGGCTCAGCAAGTCGCCGCCGTACTCGGACATCATGGCCTTGTTTGCGGTCACGACGCGTTTCCCCGCATGCAGCGCCGCCTCCACCCACGTGCGTGCCGGCTCGACGCCTCCGGCCAACTCCACGAGCAGATCCACCTCGCGTGACGTTGCCACGGAGACGGGGTCGTCGCTCAGTACTTCCATGGGCACATGCGTCGCCCGCGGCTTACGAACATCACGCACGGCAAGCGCCTCGAGCGTGAGATGCGGAAAACCCGTTGCGGTGAGGGCGCGCGCATTTTCGTGAAGCAGCCGAACGAACTCTGAGCCGATCTGTCCACAACCAATGATCCCGAGCCGCACGGTTTTCGTCGCGTCCGTTGTTTGTTCGGGTTTGGTTGGCTGTGGCTCGGTCACCGCGGTTCTCCTTTCCACTACTTTCCTACGTTCGAGTGGTGCGAAACCTCAGGCGTGCGAAGTGCCGTCTACAAGACTTTGGCGTCAGTAGCCGGACGTTTCGCCAGAGGCAGTGCCGAGCGCTCGGCGCTGCCTTGCGGCCGCCCTAGCGGACGGCGGCGGCAAGGTTGCCCCCGTCGACGCTCAACACGGCTGCGGTTGTTGCCTTGGCTTGGGCGAGGGTGACGAAGGCTCCTGCGACATCTGCGGCGGAGACTTCCCGCTTGAGCAAATTGCCGGCCATGTATTCCTCGGTGGTGACACCTCGTGCCTGGGCACGCTCGGCAATCAGTTCCTCGGAGAGCAAGTGTGTGCGGATGCGGTCGGCGTTGACGGCGTTGGCGCGGATGCCGGCGGCGCCGTATTCCAGCGCGTATTGGCGCATCAGCGCAAGGAGTGCGGCCTTGGGAATCCCGTAGGGGCCGAAGTTCGTACCGGGGTTGAGCGCCTGCTTCGAGGCGTTGAACAGCAAACAGCCTCCGGTGCCCTGCGCGGTGAACAGGCGCACCGCTTGTTGCGCGACGTGTTGGTGTGCCCAGAAGTTGAGCTCGAAGCTTTCGCGCAACGTCGCCGCGTCGACCGTGCCAATCTCGCCTTGCCAGGCGGCACCGGCGTTGCTGACGACAATGTCCACGCCGCCGTAGCATTGCGCGACCCGCTCGAACGCCTCGCGCACCGCGTCCGCGTCGGTGACGTCGCAGGCGAGTGCGAGGCCGTTCACCGACGCGGCCACGGCTTGCGCGCCAGCCTCGTCGCGGTCGAGCACCGCCACCTCGGCGCCCGCTTCGCGAAATGCGGCCGCGCAGGCCGAGCCAATGCCGGAGGCGCCGCCGGTGATCACAACGACGTGGCGCGACAACGGCAACTCGAGTCGTTTGCCGAGCTTTGCCTGTTCGAGCGACCAATACTCCATCTCGAAGAGTTGCGCCTCGTTGATCGGCTCAAAGCGACTCATCCGCTCGGCATTCGCAATCACCTCGAGGTTCATCTCCGCAAGGTCCGCCGCAACCGCCGCCTCCTTCGCATTCGCGCCGACGCCGAACAGGCCGAGCCCCGGCACAAGCACCACCCGTGGCGCGGGGTCGAGCATCACTTTCGGAGTCGCTTCGTTCGCGTTGTGCCGCTCGAAGTAGCTACGGTATTGCGCAGCATACTCCGTCACCGCGGCACGCACCTGATGCGCGAACTCCTCCAGCTTTTCCGCCTGTGGCGCCGGCACAATCAACGGCGAGGGTTTGATGCGTATGACGAGATCCGGCGTCGCGGTTCCCTGCGTGGCATAGCGCGCCACATCCTCGCCGTCGACGACCTCGCGAATCAGCGGCGAGGTGCGGTGATGCAACACGAAGCGCCGTGGCTCGTTCGTCGCCGCCACCTTCGCGTTCGTCGTTGCCGTCGCCACGGCGCCTCGCACGAGTGGGGCCACCTCGGCAACACTCGCGAGCCGCGAGGGCAATGCGCGCGCTGTCGGTCGCACGTGCGCAACCCCTGCGAGGCGCTGCTCGGCAAGCGTCACCTTCTCGATCATCCGCTCATACGCTTCGCGGGCCGTCTCGCCGAAGGTGAAGATGCCGTGCTTGTGCAGCAGCAACCCCTCAACATCCGGCGCGCGCCGCCAGGCCTCGAAGGCCGCTTTCGCGAGGGCGAAACCGGGCATGAGGTACGGCACATACGCCAGCGTCTTACCGAAGACCTCGCGGCACAGTGCGTCCCCTACCGGCCGGTCGGTCAAGGCGAGCACGGCCGAGGCATGCGTGTGATCAATAAAGCGGTGCGGCAAAAAAGCATGCAAGAGTGTCTCGACCGACGGGTTCGGCGCATACGGATTCAGCAAGTTCGCCCGCTGCAGGCGCACCATCCCCTCGTCGGAAAGCGCCTCCCGCTCGGCGAGACGCCTCAACGGCGCAAGCCGCACCGCCGGAAGCCCCGCGGGCTCCATGCTGGCCAT
>SKZP01000578.1 GCA_007127275.1 Planctomycetota bacterium | reverse complement strand
CACGGCCATGGGCTCCGGCTCCGCAGGCTCCGCCGCCGGCACGTCCGGGGCAGGGGCCGGCGGCGGTGGCGGGGCTTGCGGGGCGACGCGGGCAGCGGGGCCACTTCGTGCGGCGGTGGCGCCACTGTAGCTGCCGAGCCGCGACAATGCGTCGGTGTCGTCGTCCACCTCGTCCGGCTCGGCGGATGCGCCCGGCCGCCGCTCGGCGAGTTCCTCGTCGGCGTCGTCGTCCTCGTCGGCCAAGGCAATCTCGTCTTCCGGCTCCTCCCCCGCTTCCTCCTCCATTTCCATGGCGCCACCCAGCGACGGCGGCCCAACCTTCGCATGCGAGGCCTCCGGCGCGGGCGGCCTCGGAGCGACCCGGCGTGCCCGCGCCGTGGGACGCTTGTCCTCGTCGTCTACGTCTTCCTCGGCTCCCGTATCAATCGTTTCTTCCTCCACCGCGAAGTGTTGCAACTCGGTATCTTCGAGCGCAATGTGCGTCGCGTCCGCCGGCTCCTCCATTGCCGGGGACTCGGCACGCCGCTTCGTTTCTTCGCGTTTTTCGCCCTCGGCGCGCTGTTCGTGTTGGCGCCTCTTGACGTCGCGCAACGCCTCACCAAAGCGCTCATGAATCGTGAGCAACGACTGCAGCCCCAACAACTCGAACGTGGCGCGCACCTTCCTCGGTACGTTGACAAGGACAATCACGCCGCTTGGCTCGAACTGCTCGACAAGCCGCACGAGGGTGCCGAGCCCCGAGGAGTTGACGAACTCGACGCCAGCGAAGTCGAGAACGATCCACTGGCGGTTGCGGCGGATCAGCCGCTCCATGGCGCGCATGAAGTCGTCGGTCGTCGAGGCGTCGAGCGAGCCGGCCAATTCGAGCACGGAGATCGGCGCTACGTCGCCGTCTTCCTCCCGTTCGCGTATTGTCAGCGACGAGGTACTCGGCGGCGGAAACGCACCGACATCGTCGTCGGAATCCTCCGGGATCGGCGGCGGTACGGGACGCTCGCTCGGCCGGTTCGTCTTCGGCGTCGGAAGCACGTTGAGCTCAATGTCGCTGTGTACCCCCTTGTTCGGCGGGCCGCTTGCCTCGCCTCGTGCCTCGTCGAAGCGTGACAACGGATCCGCGCCTACTTCGTCGTTGAGCAGCGGATTGCCCTCGGGAATGGCCGACATGTCACTTTGTTGCCCGAACCGGCCGCCGAGGTTCTTGACCTCGAGGTCCCCGGAGACGGCCACGGAGTGCGGATTCTCGCTGTCCGCTTTTCCCCCGGTGGTCTCGCCCTTGGCGCCCTTGCGGCGGGTCGACTTGGGCAGGGCGGAGATGGAGACGTCGGAGGTCAGGAGCGGACTGTGCGAAACGGTGCCGGAGGAGGGGTCGCCCCACAACGGGTCGCGGCCGCCCTCGCGCACCTCGAGCCGGTAGTCGCCGAGCGTGGCAGAAAGGGTCACCTCAACAGGATTGACGTACTCGCCGTCGGGGCGCATGGCCCGTCCGCCGACGCGCAATCCGTCGCACCAGCCGCTCGCCCGCACGTACAATTCCCCGTTGCCGACTTCGGTGATCTCGAGCACGACCTCGTCGGCGTCGAGGTCGTTCAAGCACACCTGGGCCGCGGAGCCGGCGCCGACGGTCAGCGTAATCGCGGCTTTGCCTTCGTCGATCGGTTGGCCGTGACGTTGTAAGCGGTAGAAGATGGTCATGGTGGCGCTGCCGAGATTCGAAGTGAGGAATGCGGGAGGCGAAGGGACGAGCGAGCAACCAAGCGAAAGGAGCGGCCAAAACCCCCGCTGCAACGGCGTTCGTCCCGGGTAGTCGGAAAGCAAGCGTGCAAACGAGAGCTACCGAATGTTGTACCAAACTACCCAGACGTTGCGAACGCCGCCGTCGTCACAGGGGTGCCGGCTTTTGTTGCAGAAAAGTTGTTTGGACGGCGCCAGATACGCAGGCGGGACTGCGTACTGCCCAGGGGGAGCCACGGTCGAACGACCCCGCGCAAATCCCACGCCCCCGGGAGTTCAAAAGTGCAAGCGGGATCCACGACCGACGCGCACCTTGGGCGGACAGGGAGGCCGTCCTACGAATTCGTGGTTGCTCGAAGTTGGCCTTTGCCTTGTGCCAAAGGGATTCGTAATAAGCCCGCGGGCTGCGGCCCGTGGGTCGCTCTGGAAATCCACCCACGGGCCGCAGCCCGTGGGCTTGGAAAATTACGAATCCCAAACACGACGGAGTTTTGTTCGTCCACTGCCGCCTAAGTGTCGTTACCCGCAGATCTCGGTACGTACCCGGAATGGCGGGTAAAGTCGAGTAGCCGGGCGAGGCACGACGTGAGCCGTGCAGCGCGCCGTGCCGAGTCGGTCCTGTGGCCTGCGAGTCGCGTACGGTGCTCCGGGACAACGCATTCGAGGGGCATGAGGCCGTCCGCTGCGGATGGGCGCCGTCGTGTCCCGGGGATGTCGGAGGCGTGTCGTATGCTGGGGCCGCGTCCCTTCCTTCGGAGGTGGAAGGAAACCCGTTCCGAGCGTTTTTGCGCCACGTGCGAAGACGGTGCTCGGCGGACAACGTCGACTCAGTCGTTCCGTGGCTGGATGGCGCCGTCGTGCGAATCAACGGCACCGTCGAGCGCCGTCGCACCCATGCGGAAGGAGTTTCCCGTCCGCTCCGTACGTACCATCGAAGCCGCACACCACATTCAATGCCATGATGTCCGAATCACGTTCATTCCGCTTTCTTCGCCGCGGTGTACCGGCGCTGCTTTGCGCCGTCACGCTGGCCTGGCTGTATGCGGCGGCGCCGCCGGCACCGTCACTTGCCGGCACCGACGAGAACGGCGACCCACAGCGACAGGTGCTCGCCGAGGTGGCCGGCCCCTTCGAGCACGAGGCACATCCGGAGGTGCCGCTGGCGGTGTGGCAGGCTCGCGCCATGCTCGCCGCCGTGCCCGAAGCCGAGATTGCGGTGATGAACGGCCCCGGCATTCGCGCACGCATTGAGCCCGGCGAGTTGACGCGACGGGATCTCGAGCGGGCGAACCCGTTCGGCAACCATCTCGTCACGCTGAAGATACCTGGCGAGCTACTCGCCCGCGGGGTGCGCAACTGCTTCCGGCACCGGCCGCTGCAACTCGCCGGCGCCGTCGTCGAACACGCAGATACCGAGGCGTTGCGCGTCCTTGTCGGCGGGGAACAGATCGACGCGAATCGCCGCTACCGTGTCGTCACCGTCAGCTTCGTCGCCGAGCAACAACGCAGCATGTTCGCCCTGCGCCGCGGCGAGGAAACGCTCGCCTACGAAGCGGTGCGAGACGAAGACAGCGGCGAGCCGTTGCTCGACGTGGACGTATTTGCACAGGCGGCCCACCGCGCCGGGCGCCTCGACCCCGAGGCGCTGGCCGGCAGCACCTACCGCCCGGGGCATGTGCTCGGCGTGTATCCCGCTTCGCACGTCGCCGACGGCGACACCATGCGCGTCGACGGCCTGCGCCGCGCCATCCGCTTCCAGGGCATTGATACCGAGGAGGACTACCGCGGTCGCCGCGTCTACGTCGACGGCGAGTGGCAGCGACGCACCGGCGAGCAGTTGCGCGAACTGGCCGAGCGCGACTTCGCCGCCTACGTCGACTTGATGCACGCCGGTCGCCAGCTGCCACCGAAGTACGGCACGCCCATGGCGGAGGCCGCCACGGAGTATGTGCAAACGCGACTGGAAGCGGGTGACCTCGTGCGGCTGGAACTCGACGGAACCCGGCGTCCCACGGACATCTTCGACCGCTGGCTCGCGTATGTCTTCTACCGGCGCGACGGCGAAGACGAGTGGCGCAACCTCTGTGTCGAGCTCGTGCGCGAAGGCTACACCCCGTACTACTTCAAGTACGGCTACGCGAAACGCTTCCACGACGAGTTGCTTGCCGCGCAACGCGAGGCACAGGCCCAGCGACGCGGCATCTGGGCCGGCCCCGGGGCGCCGGGGGTGCCGGATCATTACCCCGACTACGCCGAGCGTCTCGAAAACTGGCGTCGCAGCGCCGAGGCCCGGCGAGTCTTCGAGGAGTTTCGCGCCACACACCCTGCCGAGGATGTACCGATCGAGACCGACGGTGCGGTGGAACTCGAGCGCATGAGGAATAAGCTGGGCGAAGTCGTTACCGTGTTCACGCACGCGCGCACCTCGCTGGACGAGCGCACCGTGCGCTGCGACATGGCCCTGCACCCCCGCTTTCAGTTGCGCTTCGAATCCGCAGAGGCGAAACGCACCCTCTGGCGCAGCGCCTTCGCAGGCGAGATGATTTACGTGCACGGGCGACTCGCACGCGACGGCAACACCTACTACGTCGTCCCCCAGGCCATTGTCCCCGGGTTCTTGCCCGTCTCCGGCCGGCTGCCCGTCACGCAGTAAGGTCGCAGCACTCGGCACGAAGGGGGTGCGAAGCGGTGAGGAGCGGAGCGGACGGCAGTAAGTCAGCCGGTGCCCGAGAAGCGGCTTCGCCTTGCTTACGTTCCGTGGTGGCTGGCGCGTCCTGCGGGTGGCCGCAACGGATGCTTGAAACCTGACGCAAAGGCGGACGCGGCCTTGGTCTTGCTGGCAAAAACGGCGGCCTTGCCGAGGGCCGCAACGAGTAACAATGCACCCAGCGGATGCAACAACAGCCCCTCGGCGGCGTGGCCGTAGCGCAGGGTTCCAAGCATGCGCAGCAACACGTTCGCCGCAACGCCTACGAGCGCCGGCATCAACGCCCACGCGGGATCCACGGCCGTGCCCGGCAACAAGGCGAGCGCAAGCAACACATACGGCACGAGGAAGCACCACGCCGCGAACAGCGCAAGTGCCGCAAGGCACGCCGGTTGCTTACCCGTCGCTTCGGCTAGTCCCGCTTCGAGACGGCGCAACGACTGACCCGTCATGGCGTCTGGCTGCCGCCGCGCAACAAGATGTCCGTCGGCGAGCAACACGCGACGCTCCTGGGCCTTCGCGGCCTGCGCCCATGTCTCGAGGTCGGGCCAGCCTGGCTCGCGCAGCGCCGAATGACCCGCGGCAAGCGCCTCGCGTCGCGCCGCAATCACCTGCGAGCACGGCGCACTCAGCCAGCGGCCCAGCCGGCCCGGCCGCGAAACCGTAAGCGGCATCACCGCCACGGCGAACAGCACGCGAAACGGCAACAAGAGCCGCGCCAAGAATCCTTCTTGCGGCTCAGCCGTGCACAAGCCGACGAGATCCGCCTCGTGCCGCAGAAATAACGAGCCAATCCGCGCAAGGCCGACCTTGTCGAGATGCACATTCGCATCCAACAACAACACCACCTCGCCGTTTGCCTGCGCCACCAATCCGTCACAACTCGGCGAGGCCACTTCCTCGGTCGCCGCAATCAAGCGCACCTGGGGAAACTCTCGGCAAAGAGGCGAAAGTTGGCTCTCGAGGAGGTGCCTGTTCGAGTGCGCGTACTGAATCAGCACCTCTTCGACGGGATGGTCGTTGGCAAAGAGGGCACGCACACAGCGTTCAAGATCAACCGCCTGCACCGCCGGCGTCGTGGGAATCAGCACGGAGAGCCGGCCGGGAATACGCGCCTGAGTTAGCCCGCGCGGCCACGTCTTCAGCGCATTTAGCAGCGCCAACAGCAGCACCGCAAGCGGGGGCAGCCCCACCAAAAGAAAAGCAAGAGCAAGGGGAGTCATACGGAAGGCCCGGGTCACAACCGACCGCTGAGTCGCATAGGTACGCGAGTGTACCAAGGCCAATGCCACCACGGGAACGGAAACCAACGGCACCGCGAATCTCTAAGATTTGGAAATGTGGCGGCCAAGCCCACGGGCTTCGCCCGTGGGTCGAAACACACGCACCGGGTGCGACCCACGGGCGAAGCGGGCGAGGCCCGTGGAGGTGCGAGTACAACCATTCCAACGTGAAGGTCCACGGGTCCGTGTGTGGGCCGTTGCATTCTGGTAGGATGTCGACTGGTCGAGTCAGGTTCGTTCAAGAGGGGCGCACGGTATGAGTCGCTCGCGAAATCCCGGCCGGATCCAGCAGCAGCGGCAAAAGCAGGGGCCGCCGCCGCAGCGAGGCAAGGAGCCTTTGCAGTCTCGAGCCTCGGGCCGCCACGAGGCGCAGGGACCGCGGCCGCCGCGCGCCGCCCGCAAGCCCAGCGAACGCAAGGCAACGGTCACGACGACCCGCACGTCGCAAAGCACCCCCGAGGCGTCCAAGCGTCCGAGCACCGGGACGCTTGTGTTCCTTGTCGGTGTGTTCGTGATGGTCGTCGCCGCCGTCGTCGTCGCCGCAATCCTGCTCGACTCGAACGCGGAGCCTCTCGGGGATGCGGCCGCGGCCGTCGGGGCGTTGCCCTGCGCATGAGTCCGCGGTCGGTGAAAGTGGTTGTCGGCAAGCTCGCCGCGACGTAAACCGGCAGCATCTGCGAACGTTTCGGCTTTCCCTCTCCCCTTTGTGATTGGCGAGCGTGTGATGAGTGCCGGACCTGCGAGGCAGTTTGCCGTAACGATCGACGAGACCGTGGAGCGCGAAGCCACGGTGCGCCCGCGCAGCGGTACCGAAGTCGAGGTGCAGCTCAACGGCTCGAGCTACGTCGTGCGCATGGGTCCCCGGCAAGGAGCGCTGCGTGTCGGCTGGATCAACGGCAGGCGTATTGCCTTCGCTTGGGACCGCGCCGACGACGAGGAATCCGAAGGGGTGCGCATCTTCCTCGGCGGCACCGGCTTCCAAGTGACGCTGCTCGACGCAATGACGAAGCAGTTGCGCGAGCTGAAAAAGGCCAGCGGCGCCGCGAGCGAGGTGAAGGTAAAGGCGCCAATGCCGGGGGTCGTGTTGTCGGTGCCAGTGGAGGCGGGGCAGACGGTGCGCGAAGGGGATGTGCTTTGCATCCTCGAAGCGATGAAGATGCAGAACGAGATCCGGGCGAATCGCGACGGCGTCGTGCAAAGCGTCGGTGTTGAGCCCGGTCGCTCGGTGGCGCGCAACGACCTGCTCGTCGTGCTTGCACCGCCGGCCACCACCGAGGCCCCCGAGGCGAGCAACAACGGTGCGAACAACAACAACAACTCCCCGGTCTGATCGGCGTGACCCGTAGCGCGGCCTACCAACAAAAGGTGCTCGCCGACCGCGACGCGGCTCGCGAATTCGTGCGCACAGCGCAAGCCGCCGGCGGCGTCGTCGTCTTCGCCAACGGCTGCTTCGACGTCTTGCACGTCGGCCACGTCCGCTACCTCGAAGGAGCGAAGGCCGAGGGGGACGCGTTGCTCGTCGCGATCAACGCCGACGAAAGCGTGCGCACCCTCAAGGGCCCCGGCCGCCCGTGGATGCCGGCCGAGGAGCGTGCGGAGATTCTCGCGGCGCTCTCCTGCGTCGACGCGGTGCACATCTTTGCGGAGCACACCGTGGATGCGCTGCTCGGCGAGTTGCAGCCGGACGTGCACGCAAAGGGCACCGACTACACCGTCGAGACCGTACCGGAGCGCACCACCGTAGAGGCCTACGGCGGCCGAGTCGCCATAGTCGGCGACCCCAAGGACCACAGCACCACCGCGCTGCTCCAAACGCTACGAAGCCAAGAGCAAAAGCCCGAGAGCCACCGCGAGCCGGAAGCATAACCGGCCCCGCATCTCGAAGCCCACGTCGCGCGCTCCGTGAGTGGAAAACGGCGGTGTGCGTCGCGTGTGTCGTGTAGGAGACGTGATCGGCGGAGATCTCTCGTGGTTTGTCCGTTCTCTGGACGGGCTGCCGCCCAACGGAGATTGCGCTGCGCGTGGGCAACCAACATTTCCCGGCGGGACCCCTAACGCAAACTGGCCAACCCAGCGACAGGTCGCTTTATTCGTGGCCGAACCCGTCGATCAAAATTGGGGCACCATGACTATCTGCGGGGCATGGACGCACGGAGGTGGTCCCCGTCTCGTTCGAAGACGCGACCATGCATGTAACGCGCGCCCCCAGCGAGCAATACCACATGGCACGCACTTCTCCGGATAGCTAGCCGTCTTGCGCCACTAACTTCCGGGATACCCAAAAAAGCAGTTCGCCAACTGCGAGCCACAGTCGTCCACAGTATAATGAATCCCGTCTCATCGTCGCTGTGCGAGTGGACTCGGTCTATCGAGTGATTGACACAGATTCCGTTGCACGTTCTTGTACTCAGATGTCAGGGGTCAAGTCAATGAATTCGCCCAAGCTTTCTCGCAGTCTCCTTTGCTCTTCTCATCGGTGGCGTGTTGGTCGCTTCGGTCGATGCGAATAACCCGCACGGCGGGCCGCCTCAAGGCAATCCGAAGGGCGACCCCCGCGGGGGAATACCGTGGGGCGAACCGGGAAATCCGCAAGAGGCGGAACCGAAAGACGAAGACCGTGATGACAATGCGGACACCGGGCAGCACGATGGCCCGCGGAAGAGCCCAAGTGAACGGAGTCTATCGCACGAAGATAATGACGACAAACTTCAGGATATATCAAGCGTTGCTAACTGGAATGACGGGCCGTGGACGCACCTCCCAAGGCGGGTTTACGGCCGAGTGGAGTGCAGACGGTCCAGCAGTCGGATTCGAACTCAAGGAAGGGGAAACGTGGGACGAGGCTGAATCGTTGCGCGCATGGGGCGAGGTTGACCACGTAATCGAAGAAGTTCGGGATTACAGCGTTTTCGTGCCAAAAGGCATGCCAAATCTTCAAACTATACATCGATTTGATATTGCCGGGCACATTGATGATCACTCTAGTGGTCTCTTGCCGCCCGGCATTGTTGTACTCCGAAGTACATCAGTTCGGTTTGAGGGAAAAATCGTAAATCAGGTTTACCCAGCTCGGGTAGAACTGGTTACGGCAACTAACGGTCAGCCCGTCCCAATGCAACTTGGTGGAGAAAATCCACGGGACTTTGCATCTGACCACGATTTGCTAGGTGAACTGATTCCGGAGGAGTTTCCTGGCCGCGATCGGTAAGAGGCATCCCCCGATTGCGGATCTGCGAAACGCATGAAATCCGGTGTCAGTGTGTCGGTGCGTTACGGAAGCTCGCATTCACGCGTGTCCAAGCCGGCGTTGGTGGTATTGAGTCGCTACCTTCCGCGTATAATTCGTACCTGACGACCTAATGACGCGCGTACGGAACCCGTTGTTTGCTACCCAATTGAATTCTATGCGGAAAATTGGATTTCTCATTTCAACGATTGCCGTCATTAGTGGTCTTTTGCTATTGCTCGTCGAATTCGGTTCGAATGAAATGCGCAATGGCTCAAGCTCTAATGGTCGTAAGGCGAAAGTTGCGGGGGACGTTTCGGTACCTGACGAAAACAATCGTGCATCCGTCGAATCGGATCGTCACGTCGATTCAGGCGACGATGCCGACGACTTCGCGCGTCAGTCGCGTCCGTTAAGCGTCATTGCTCGTGGAGCTGCGCCTTTCCGGGTGTTTGCTCGGAACAGCTCGACCAACTCAACGACATCGGTCTTCCTCGAGGAAGTGATCGCCGAAGAAGGTTCGAATGCAGGGGCCGTCGGCGGCACAATCCATGTGGGAATCGATGCGACGATCTTGTTTGGTGTTTCAGGGCCGCGGTGGATCGAGCCTTCGGAAATCGCCACGTTTTCTGACGGTTATCGTGTACCGTCCGATGATCATCGACGTCCATGGTCCGAACCGCTCATTTTGGAACTCAACGAACAGCCTCCGGTACGCATCGAAACCATTCACGCAGTCACGGGGGAGCTCGTTCCAGGAGAAGTTTCGCAATCGTCCAAACCTACCTCCGTGGTGACCTCCGGGGAAGTGATTGTTTATGGGGGAGCACTGCGGTTGGGCGAACCGATAGACTTTGTGCCTGAAGATGACTTGCTTCAACAAGTTTCGATCGAGCCCGATGCGCTGCGCGTCGGGAATGAAGTGAATCGCATCGTAGTGCCACCGGTCCTCACGTCACGCTTCCGATTCGTCGGACTGGCAGTCGATGAGGTGCACCATCGAGTTGACGTCTCGTTCTTTGCTGACACGGCCGAGGACGATCCCCCGACGCGTCGCCTCAACGTCCGGGACGGCGAACGAGTGCCGCAGGATTTGCCGCTCGCATCCGGAATGAGGTACGAGTTTGTTTTGATACAGCGTTGGGGGGCGGTATCACGCCCGGTAGAGATCTTGATCGACGATTTGCTCGCGGGAGTCGACATCGAAATCGACGGTACACCAAGCGCGAACCCACCCGTGCGCGTCCGCTTTCTCAACGAGTACGGCGCACCACTGCTCGACCATGGAATCCGTGTGTCGCGGTGGAGTTCGGCAGGAACGTTACCGCAAGAAGTGTTGCGTACCAATGACGACGGGTGGGTCGAACTCGAATGGTGGGATCGTGATCATGTAACCGTTCGATTGACGCCGACCACCGGCACTGTCGACGGCTCCTTTATCGAGCAACCGACCGACGGATCAGAACATGTGGTGCGCGGATTCGATACGGATGCAACGCCTCGTCGCGTGAAGCTTACAGGCTCGCCTCGCATTCTCACTTCACTGATCGGCGGGCAGTACACGATCCAATTCTGGGTCCCACCAGGTTCAGGGCCGTCCGCGTACCGAACGGTTGCATATGTAAATGCGCGACAGAGTACGATTCGCTTCTCCGCAAAGGAGTTGGATGCGGGCTTCGTGACGATGTACGTCGATGCGGTCACGGCAGAAGACCTGGCGTCGATGGGTGACGATGCCCGTTGTGTCATCTCAACGGTGACTCAACGTCCAGTCGCGCAGTTTGATGCGGCCGATCTGCTCCAAGAAGAAACCGTCGAGATTGCGACGATGCAGGGGACCGAAGAACTCCGCTCGCTTGAGATCAGCGTTGATTCGACCGCGTTTTTCGACGGGGTGGAGTCGTGGCTTATCTCTCCAAATATTTGTGACGACCGAGCGCTTGTAAAATCGGTGAATGTCGAATCTTCCCAGCCCAATGATCGGACGCGAACGCGGGTCACGAACGATCAACCCGGCCAGCTACGTTTACAGTTTGTGCCCCCTACGATGGTTGGTGTAGCAAAAACCGGTACCCTGGCAGTTTTTCACGCCGTCGAACAAGACGGGGCCGTGAGGTTAACCGAGAAGAGGAGGTGGGGCGGCGCTACACT
>SKZP01000421.1 GCA_007127275.1 Planctomycetota bacterium | reverse complement strand
CGGATGATGTTGGGGGAGCCGGCCCGACCAACGAAGGGGAAGACTTCCTCGCGGGCATTCCGTCCATGCCGCCGGGTCCTACGGAAACCGCGCCCATTCCGGGGCTCTCCACAGGGGGCGGCGAGGAGGCCCCCAGTGGCGGTGGTTTCGGTGGCCCGTCCGAGGCGGGCGGCGGCTTCGGTGCCGGGGATGAGCCGAGCGGCGCCGGAGGCTTTGGCGGCGTTGGCAGCGAGCCCGGCACGGGTCCAGCGGTCGAGGAGTCCGAAGCGGCGGGGCCCTCGCCGTTTGATTCGGGCTACGACTACAGCAGCGAAGAGGCCGGGGTGCCGAGCGAGCCAGGCGCAGCGACCGAGGCAACGGCGGACGAGGCTTCCGCGGGTCCCGCCCCACAGAAGAAAGGCGGCACCGCCGGTACTCTCGTCTTGTTTTTCGTGGTGCTGATGCTCGGCGGCCTGGGCGCGGGTGGTTACGTGCTGTACGAGCAACTGATCGCCAGCGAACGGACGGTGCAGCAGCCGGAGGAAGACCCGGCGGCGGACGAGCCGGTGGAGCCCAGCGAGGCCGAGCTGTATGCTGGCGCACGAGAACGCCTTGCCGCATTGGTTGCCGAGACCTCGCGAACCGACGAGTTGCTCGAGCGAACGGCAGCCTTGCTCGAGGAGTTCGAGGCGTTGCACGAGGCGCGGATGCTGCGTGCGCGCTTGTTGGCCTCGGAGGGGGACTGGGAGGCGGCTCGAGAAATGTATCACGAGGCGCGCTCCGCCGAGGGCGGGGCACCGGGGCTTGACGAGTATGACGTACGTGCCTTGCGCGCCGAGGCGGGTTTCTGGCTCGGGCTCTCGCTGATGCTCGACGAACGAAACGCCGGTGAGCGCCAGCCGGCATTCGCGGCGGCCGCCGAGCTGGGGGAAGATCCCTTTGCGCTTGCCAGCGCCGCGCTACATCTACAATTGCGCCACCGTGACGACGACCGTGAGGATGGCTACCGTCGCAGGGCGTGGGGGCACAGCCTTGAGTTGCCGGGGCGACTTCGGCCCCTTGTGCAGGGGCTGCTGCTCTCCTGGCAGGCCCTTCCGGGGCTGCCGCCGACCGGAGACGAAGACTTCGACCGCGCGCTCGAACGCTTCGACGACGTCTTGTACCCCGCAAGCGACCGTCAAGGCGACCGCACCGGCGACAGCGAAGCAGCCCCGCCCGAACCCGGCGACGGCGACGACTTGATGACCGACGGTGCGGAGGAAGTACCGCAAACGGATCCGTTGGACGCCGACGCGCCGCTCGGGCAACTGCGCGCGTTGGTTGCGCTGATCCGCGGCGCCTACGTCAGTGAGCCGCAACCGGACCGTGCCGAGCGGGAGTTGCATCACGCGGCCGAGCAAGGGGCGGACAAGGCAACGGTCGAGCTCTACCGCAGCAAGATTGCGCTGCGCCGTGCCGCCGAAACCGAGGACGAGCGAGAGCGGCAGAGGCTGCGTCAGGACGCACAAACACTGCTACAGGAGGTTTGGAGCGAGACCGGCCTACCGCGCGCCGGGCTAAAGCTCGCCGAGCTTGCCTACGAGGACCGTGAGCTCGCCACGGCTCAAGAATTGTTGCGGGAGTTGCCGCCGCGCATGGGTACGCGTCCGTTGCAAGCTCGCATTGAGCTCAAGCTCGGTCACGAAGCGGAGGCGAGCCGCCTGTTGGAGCAAGTCGAGGTACGCACCCCCGAGATTTGGAGGAAACTAGCGCTCGCCTATCTCCTTGAGGGCAGGCCCGAAGAAGCCAGCAACGCGCTGACACATGCGTTGCGGGATCACGGCGACGACCCGGTGCTGCGCGCTCGCCAAGGCTACGTAACGTATCTGTTCTCGAAAGTAGAAGGCCTCGAGACGAATCGCGCCTTCGAACTCGAAGAGCATGCTCGCAATCAACTGCGCGGACTGCTGGAAGAGTACCCCGAACATCCCGAGGTAAACCGCTGGTACGGTCACCTGTTCCCCGGCTCGGCACGGGGGATTGAACAGCTTCGCCAGGCCGTGCGGGTCGAGCCCCGGCAATGGCGTACATGGCTCTTCCTCGCAAACGAATTGCTCGAGACCCACCAACCCGAACGGGCGCTTGAGGTCTTGGAAGAGGCCGAGCCCTACGTTCCCGCTGGCCAACGTGTTCGCTCACGCGCCCTTCGTGAAAGAGCGCTTGAGAACCTGCAGTCGAGCGACGACTAGCGTTGCGACAGGGCCCAATCTTCGGGGTGCGCGTAGCGAGCGAAGACTGTGCAACGCGAAGGAAGTCGAGTTGCGGAGAGCTGACCGTAGTCACGCCGAGCAGCGCAGTGAGCGCCAACTCGCCCCGGCGGCCGTGCAGCCCATCGCAGCAAGCAGAAAATTTGAGTTCGCTGCTAAACCCCAAATGGCATGGATCCCGGCCACCCGGAGGCGACGGCTCGCGGAGCGCGCAAGCCCTCCGAGGCGAGTCGGCGAAGAATGCAGCCGGCCTGCTTGGACAACACCACAAACGCAGGGCGGGCCTGCCACGAGCACTTGGGGGGAGCATACGGACTGACTTCGCCCGCGGCTCGCCGCGTTTTGTTGCGTTGGTCGCGGAGCAGGGCAGGTAAGCGGCCGGCGGGTGCGCGACGAGCCCATCCGGAAACGTCAACGACCAGCCCGGTTGCTGCAGGAGCGCGCGCCGTCGTACTCCACCCGCGGGACCGGCCGGGCGCGCACGGACCAGCCCAACCTATGGGTTCCGTCCAAACATTGTTTCCTGCAACCAATGCCCGCTGCCCCCGCAACCACCACCACGGCTTGCTTCCGCGCGCATGCGCAGGTATCGTGCGAACGACCGCGGCGGCAAGCCGCGCAAGCTCCGCGGTCAAAGGAGGGTTGGCAGAGTGGTCGATTGCGGCGGTTTTGAAAACCGCTGACCCGTAAGGGTCCGGGG
>SKZP01000555.1 GCA_007127275.1 Planctomycetota bacterium | reverse complement strand
GGGAGGGGCGAGCCATGGGTACGCAAAATGTCGGCAAAAGCCGCGAGTCCGTCCACGTGCGCAACTTCGAGCGCGCCTTGTTGCAGGATCTCTACGCCCTCGAACGAATGCTCGACGAGGGGCGCTTTGAGACCGGTGTGCGTCGGATTGGCGCGGAGCAAGAACTGGTGCTGGTCGACGGGAAGCAGCAACCGGCGCTCGTCGGCCCCGAGGTGTTGCCGACGGTGGAGGATGCGCGGGTGGTGCCGGAGCTTGCCCGCTGGAACCTCGAGGTGAACCTTTCGCCGCGCCTGTTTGGCGGGACGTGCCTCTCGGAGATGGAACAGGAGCTTTCGGAACTCGTGCATCTCGTGCGCCACAAGGCGCACCCGTTCGGCGCCGACGTGCTGCTAACCGGCATCCTGCCGACGCTGCAGCAGAGTCACCTGAGCATGCAGAACATGACGCCGAATCCGCGCTACTTCGAGATGAACGACGCGGTCAACCGCATGCGCGGCTCGGAGTATCACATCTCGCTGAAGGGAATTGACGAACTCGAGGCGCGGCACGACAACATCATGCTGGAGTCGTGCAACACCTCGTTTCAGGTGCACTTCCAGGTGGCGCCGGAAGAATTTGCGAAGCTGTACAACCTCGCGCAGGCCGTCTCGGCGCCGGTGCTCGCCGCGGCCGTGAATTCGCCGACGTTGTTTCAACGGCGGCTGTGGCAGGAGACGCGGCTTGCCGTGTTTCAGATGGCCGTGGATACGCGTTCGCGCCACCATCATACGCGGCACCAACCGGCCCGGGTGACGTTCGGCGACGCCTGGATTGACGACTCCATTTTGGAGATTCACCGCGAGGATATTGCCCGCTTTCGCGTGATGTTGCATGCGGAGGCGGAAGAGGACCCCATGAAAGTGCTCGAACAGGGGGGCACGCCGAAGCTCTCCGCACTGTGCCTGCACAACTCGACGGTGTGGCGCTGGAACCGCGCCTGCTACGGCGTGACGAGCAGCAACGGCCTGCCGCATTTGCGGATTGAGAACCGTGTGCTGCCCTCGGGGCCAACGACCCGTGACGCCATTGCCAACGCCGCCTTCTTCTTCGGCTTGATGGCCTCGCTGGGGAACAAGTACGACCGCATTGAGCGCGTCATGGAGTTCGACGACGCCAAGTCGAACTTCATGGCCGCCGCACATCACGGCCTCAACGCGCAATTCGCCTGGCTAGGCGGCACGCAACCCACGGCTAGCGAGTTGATCCTCAAGGAACTGATACCCGCGGCGCGGGAAGGACTCATCAACGTGGGCGTCGACGCCGGCGACGCACAGCTATACCTCGGCGTAATTGAAGAGCGCGTGCAGTCTGGCCAGACCGGCTCCGCCTGGATGCTCAAGCAGCTTGCCAAGCTGGATCTCTCGCCGGAGTTGCGCTACCGCACGCTGACCAAGGCCATTCAGGTCCGGCAGTTCTCCGGCAAGTGCGTCCACGAATGGGACGAGGTACGCGGCGACGAGTTGGGGGACTTTACGCCGCGCTACCACACCGTCAGCCAGTTCATGTCGACGGACCTGTACACCGCGCGGCCCAACGACCTCGTCGACATGGTCGCGCACCTGATGGATTGGAAGCGGCTGCGTTACGTGCTCGTCGAGGAGGAGGACGGCACGCTTGTCGGCGTGGTCTCGCAGCGCGGCCTGCTGCGCTTGCTCGCCAAGGGAAAGCGGCAGGAGGAGGTGCTGGTCAAAGACGTAATGCGTGCGGATCCCATACGAATCACTCCGGAAACGCTGACGCTCGAGGCGCTCGAGTTGACGCGGGAGCGTAAGATTGGCTGCTTGCCCGTGGTGGATGGAAACGGCCAGGCCATTGGTGTGGTGACGACGCAGGAGATGCTCGACGTCGCGACGGAGTTGCTCGAGCAGCAATTGCAAGCGCCGGTCAAGCCGTTCGTCTCGAGCCGTCAGCGCGTCAGTGTGAAAGCCGAAGTGGCGAAGCAAGATGAGTCCGGCACGGAAACGGAGTAGAAGGGTGCCGGTGTTGACGACACAGTTCATGCAGCCGGCACACGAGTCCGCGGTGCTCGCACTTGCCGAGGCGTACCTTGCCGAAGAGACGGCCGCGCAGTCCGTGGAGGCGAGTGAGTTAACCGCGGCGGAAGCCCTGCTGATGTTTTACTCGCGCCTCGCAGCGGCGCAGCAGGCCGGTCTCGCAAGCGTGTTGCTCGGCGACGACGGTCGCGTGTACGGAATGTTGCTGGCACTCACCGACGAGGCGTTGCCAGAGGTGCCGCGAAGTGCCGCGCTTGTCAGCGACGCCTACGTGGTGCGCGAGATGCGCCGCGGGGCGAGCGCGTATCCGCTGTGGCGTTCCCTGTGTGACGCAGTTCGAGACGCAGGGAAGACGCATCTCTACGCAAGTACGCGTAACGAGCGGCTGCACTCACTGCTTCGCAAACTCGGTTTCGTCTCACACCCGGGACTCCCCCTGGAGGAGCCCGACGCCGCCTGGTTTCGGCTCACTCTTGCCGTTGCTCGTAGTTGAGGGCCACCCACTGACGGTACTCGCCGCTCAAGATTCGCTGCCACCATCCGGCGTGGGCGCGGTACCAGTCGACCGTGCGAGCAAGTCCCGCTTGGAACGCAACACGCGGCTCCCAGGCGAGGTCGCGCACGCTCTTGCTCGCATTCAATGCGTAGCGGCGGTCGTGCCCCGGACGGTCCGGCACATGCTCAATCAAGTCGTGCGGCTTGCCAAGCACGTCAAGGATTGCGCGTAGGACTTCCAGATTTGGCATCTCCGCCGAACCGCCAGCTAGGCTTGCCCCGCCCATGTTGTATATCTCCCCGGCTTGTCCGCGCAGCAGAGCCGCAAGGATGCCGCGGCAGTGATCCGTAACGTAGATCCAGTCACGCATGTGCATGCCGTCGCCGTAGACCGGCAGC
>SKZP01000120.1 GCA_007127275.1 Planctomycetota bacterium | reverse complement strand
TTTGCCGGAGCGCTCCGAGATGCGAAAATAGCTGTACAGGCCGGTGTAGAAGGGATGGACGGTAATGGCCACCGTCAGTGCAATCCCGACGGCGACGAGCAAGGGGGCGAAGACGATCAACGTCAGGACAAGGAAAATGAGCAGCGCCCACTGCACCCGACGTGAAACGACAATCGTGTTCATGCTCGTTTCTCTACCCCGGCTTCTCGCACCGAATCTTGTGTCCAGAAACGCCTCGGCGGTGGCCAGTTGACGCGCGCCATTCTATGCTGAAAGGGCCGCTTTCCATAGGGGGAAGCGAGACTCTTTTGAACGTGCAGGCGAAAATCGGAAGTATGCTGCCAAGCAACGTCGCTGTTTGCGTTTTGTCTGCGCCGCTGGGAGCGGTGACTACGCCGGCCGGCTCGACGGGAGTGCTTGCCTTCGGGTTGCTGGCGCTTGCAATCCTTTCGTTCCTGATCGGGCTTGCCGGTCTCGTGAGTGTGGCGCGGCTGCGCACCAGCGACTTTCCCGCGGTAAGCCGCCACCGCATTCGACGACGCATCGGCGTGTTCTGGGGCACGGTGCTTGCCAATCTGTTCGTCGTTCCGGCCATTGGACTGCTCGGCTTCGGGGCGTTCGTCGAGGTTCCGCCGGGGGAGATGTTCCGCACGGGGCTGTTGACGTTGATGGTGATCGTGTTGATCGCCTCGAACTACACTGGACTTTCGGTGCAGCGGGCGCTGATGCGCATCAAGCTGCAGCCGGGGGGCGCCGGGGAGCATCTCAAGCGGCAGCGGCCACGCTGGCAGCAGATGAAGCGCAGCCTTCGCGAAAACCTGATCTCCGCGGTGACCGTGCTCGGCATCTCCATCCTGATCTGGTGGTTGATCGACAATCAGCTCTCCGACGACCATATCGTCAGCGTCCCGGTCACCGTCGAATTGGCGAGCGAGGCTCGCGACGGCTGGACGGTGATGGAAACGGAGCCTTCCTCGCTGCACCTGATCTTTCGCGGCCCCAAAGAGCTCGTTCAGGAAATCCGCCACGAAGAGATCGAGGCCCAGGTTCGCTTGCGCGGCGACGACCTCGGGGGGGTGCCCTCGCGCCGCACGCTGGAGAAGAGTTTGAGCCAGATCGAGTTTCAAACCGGCTCCGACCGCCGCTGGCCCAGTGGCATCTCCGCGCTCGCCAGCGACCCCAGCCAGGGGCAGGTGCGCATCCGCGTGGCGCCGAACGTAAGCCAGGATCTTCTCGTGCAGTCGGCGTGGCTGCAGGAGGCGCTCGACAACGAAGCGAACGAGGAGACGCACTTCAGCATCTCCACTTTCGAGCCGCGGCGCGTCTACCTCGTGTATCCGGAAGCGGACGAGGAGGTCGAACGGTTGTATTTCGAGCCGATCGACGTGCAGGCACTGACGGGCACGCCGCGCCCCGGGGAGTATACGGTGACGCTTGCGCTGCGCCCGCCGGCGTGGCTCGAACGGGATGCGCTGCACATCTTCCGCACCGCGGAGCGGCGCACCCCCGTCGAGCGCATCCGCATTGAGGTGACGGTGCACGACGCGACGACGGAGCAACGCTCCTTCCGTAATGTCGAAGCCTTCTTCGCGCTGCCGGGCCGCTGTATCGAAATGGGGGTCACCGTTTCGCCAACACAGCGGCGGGTCTGGGACGAAGTGCGCCTCGAAGGGCCGCGCCGGGCGCTCGAGCGCATTCCGCAAGGGGAGTTGCAACTGTTGTGGCTGCCCGAGGAGTCAACGATCGACTACGACGCCCTCGCCACCGGCGGCGAATCCGACGCCCTCGGCCACCTCAAGCCAATCCGCAAAGACGGCTCCCCCCTTCCCGAGGTTCGCCTCGTGCGCCCGCAGGACTTGCCCGCCGTCATCCTGATCAACGAAGGCGGGGTCGGCAGCGACTGACCGGCAAGCGCTTCACGTTTCCAGGGTACACGGTCGAAAAAAGGCTGTCGTTCACATGATCCGCTCCGCAGACGCAGCGGGTCGCGCACAACGCGACGGTTTTGGCCGCCACCCGGCGACCCTTCGTCACTCTTCTGTAGCTGCGAAGGGGCGTCCCTTCAATAGCCACGGGCTTTGGCCCGTGGTCTGGCGAGCCTTGCGCGCTACAAATGAGGCGACTTTCGCGGTGTCGTCTTTAGGGCCGTAGTAGGTCGTGTAGATCGGGGTGTTCCTTTGCCATCGCCCCGATCCATCCCTCGAGCAGAGCGTGGCGAAGCAGGGCCGCGGCACGCTGCGAGAAGGTGGCCTCCTTTGGTAGCTTTGCGACCAGCGCTTCCACCGTGCCGTTCGTCCGAGTCGCGCACTTCGGGGCAGGCGCGCGGCGGGCTACGACGAGCAGGTCGCCGTCGAGCGTGCGGCCCGGTGTGGTCACCGTTTTCATGGACCGTCGTTGTTTCGGCAAATGCGCGACTTCGCATACCGACATTCCCGCCGCGACGAGCGCTTCGTGCAAAGCGGCCCAGTGGCGCAAACTGCGGTCCTGGTAAAAGAAGGCGAGCCACCCCTGGGGGGCGACGAGCTCCGCGGCTGCACGGATCCCCTGTTGCAGGCGGTCCCGGTAGGCGGCGTCGTCCGCTTTGCGGGCCGGGGCGTCGGTGCGCACAATCTCCGCGTCCCAGTTGGTGCGCGCGTCGTCGAGACCGATGATTCGCAGGCTCATCGAGGCGTACTCGAGGTAGGGCGCTTGGTCGGCATACGGCGGGTCGGTAAGCACAAGCGGGAAGCGCTCGGAGACGAGGCCGGGCATGGCCTGCGCCGGCGCAAGGTGGAGCCGTGCGTCCCCGGTCGAAAGGTGTTTTGCCGCCCAGGCCGCGGCTTCGCGAAACGCCGCCAACCGCTTGTCCAGCACCGTCAGCGGGTTGCGGGAGGTCAGCGATTTTTTGGGGCGCCAGTACGGCCACTGTGACGAGGCCTTGCGGTCCGAAATGCGCAA
>SKZP01000521.1 GCA_007127275.1 Planctomycetota bacterium | reverse complement strand
TCGACGACATCGAGGCCAAGGGGATTGCGCCCGAGGACGTGATCTGCCTCGGCGACGTGATTGGCTACGGCCCGAACCCGGCGGAGTGCCTCGACATTGCCCTGCACTTCCGCGCGACCATCCTGGGCAACCACGAAGAAGCGGTCGTCAACGGTGCCTTCGGTTTCAGCCCCATGGCCCGCCAGGCGATCAACTGGACGCGTGCCCAATTCAAGCCGCGCCACTTCGGCTCCGCGCAGCGCAAGCAACGCTGGGACTGGCTTGCGGAGTTGCCGTATGCCTACCGAGACGAGGAGCACGGGCTCTACTTCGTGCACGGCTCGCCGCGCGACCCAACGATGGAGTACGTGCAGAAGAGTGACTGCGAAGGCTTCTTCGGCGAGGTGCCACCGAAGCTGCGCGAAATCTTCGGAATGATCGAGGGCCCCTGCCTGATCGGTCACACCCACGTGCCGTGCGTGATCCACGAGGACGCCACCTACGAAAGCAGCGCGGACCTCGACAACCAGATCACGCTGGAGCCGAACACCAAGTACGTCATCAACGTCGGCTCGGTCGGTCAGCCCCGCGACCAGGATACCCGCGCCTGCTACTGCACGTATGACACCGAAACGCGCGTCCTGCGCTGGCACCGCCTCGAATACGACGTCGAAAAGACGGCCGCCAAGATTCGTGAGTTGCCCATGCTCGACAACCGCAGCGCCGACCGCCTCACCATGGGCATGTGAGAGCAGCGCCTCCGACGACGAAAAATCTGTTTTCTACGCGTTTCGCAGCCCCGGAACGGGGGCAAGGGTCGCTCCGGGCGAAAGCCGAATGCCGTTAACGTGCAACGCAACAACGCGAGCGCAAGCCGCAAACCGGCTCACGTTCTCGCCGTAAAGGCAGACGTGACCCGGTAACCGATTGCTGCTGGAAGCCTCCTAGCGTGGAAAGCGGATGCGCCATTCGTCGAGGAGGCGCTGATACTGGTCGAGGGTGAGCCGCTCGATGGACCGGTCGATGCCTAGGTCCTCTCCGAGGTGCAGTGGCTCCTCGGCGATGGCGTTGAGCGCCGGATGGGCTTCGGTGAAGAAGCGGCGGACCTGGTCCAGGTTTTCGGTGTCGATCGTGCGTTGCAGCGCGGTGATCAGCGGGTCGGCCAGCTCTTTGATCGGATAGATCTGCAAGACTCCGGCGACGCGCGCCTTGCGGCGAGTCGCCTCGGGACTTGTCGGCCCTTCGAGAAACTCGCGTGCCCGATCGACGAACATCTCTTCTCCCTGGCCGGCGGTGGCCTGCAAGAGGCGCGCGGTGAACAGTTGCGACCACCTGGAGATGTGGAGTCGAGTCGCGGCGAGGCCGTGCGAAATCAGCACGCGCAGCACCACGCCGAGGTCGCTCGAGGATACGTCCTCGAGTTGCTCCGGATCGACCGGCTCCTCCATCGCGTCGGGCATCAGCGCATGCAAGCACTGCAGGGCAATGTTGAAAATGGCACGGTTCTGGTTCGACTCGTAGGTCTCGAGCAGCCACACGGCAATCTGCCACAGGCGTGTACGGTCGAACTCGAGCTCGGCCACGTCGACCTCGTCCTGGCGAAACAGCTCGACGAGTACCTGCACGAGATTGCCGCGCTGGTCGTCCGTGATCGAGTCGTTGCGCAACGACTCGAAGACGAGCTCGACAAGTTCGCGCATCTTCTCGATTTCGTCGATCCCCGAGGGACTGCGCTCGAGGACCACCCCCATCACGTGCGCGTACTGCTCCACCAACGGGTAGACGTCGAGCCCCTTGTCGCGGGCATATTCGAGCGCACGGTCGAGGAACGCGTATGCGGTGGTGTAGCTCGGCGGTGACTTGCTTGCCGAGAGCAGTCCCGCTTGCCCGTATAACAGGCGCCACTGCTCCGGGGATAGCTCGTCGGGAATCGTGTACGCGATCGGCAGCGCCTTTTCGACGTAATAGTGGTAGGCGCGGGTAAACTGATTGTGGCCGAGCCAGTCGTCGCCAAGCATTCCGTAGACGATGAAAAGCACTTTGTCGTCGATCTGCTCAGCGTACTTTTCGAGCAACTCCTCGAGGCGCTCGGGATCGGCAATGCGGCCACCGCCGCCGATCAGCGAAAAGTAGGCCTGCCAGTTTTCCTCGTCGTTGGGATCGAGCTCGATCGCCTTTTCGATCGCGTGGCGCGCCGAGTCCGGGTCGTCCCGCATGTGATGCGCCATCGCCAGCGCCCGATACGTATCGGCAAACTCCTTGCGCAACCGAGCGGCTCGCCCGAGATGCTCGACGGCGGTTCGCAATTGCCGGTCGCTCGACTGGCGAGCGTGTTTTTGCAGGATCACCCGAACGGCGCCGCTGACGTAGAGGGCATAGTCGAAGCGCGGATCGATGCGGATCGCACGGTCGATGTGCTGCAGCGCCCGCCGCTGAACACTCGGATCCGGCGTTTGCGCGATCAGGAACCCGTAGAGCACGAGAAACGCGGCGTCCTCTCGGTGCGCCGGCAACATGGTTTCGAGCATGCGAAAAAGCAGATTGTGCCGTTGAATCTCGACGAAAAACTGAATCGACTCTTCCATCGAGCGCATGTACTCGAAGCGCTCGTCGGCGTCCCGCGGGGCCCGGAATTCCTCCCAACGGCGGATTTCCCGTTGCGCGCGACGCAAGATGCGCTGTTGCTCCGCCTCGCTCAATTCGTCGGAGAGGTCGAGTTGCTCCTCGGTCTCTTCGAGCAGGTCGTCGACGTCGTTTTCGCCGGCGTTCTTCTCCCCGCTGTTGTGCGCCTTCGAGTTGTTGCCGTTTTCCGAATTGGCGAACACCATGAACGCGGCGGCACCGCCGATCATCATGGCGAGCCCGACGGTGACGATCAACAATTGCCGGCTTGGCTTGGACGTCGTCATTGACTCGGCCATAATCGGTCTCCTTCGGCGAAATTCGTCGTCGGGATCGGT
>SKZP01000442.1 GCA_007127275.1 Planctomycetota bacterium | reverse complement strand
TGGCAATGTACGGCCCGACGAGTCCCTGCAACAGCCGCGTGCATCCCATGCCCGGCGTAAAGCCCATCTCCATGAAGTTCACGCCGTAGCGACTCGACTGCCCCATCAGCACCATGTCGCAGCAAAGCCCCATCACGAAGCCGCCGCCCACGGCATGCCCCCGCATGGCCGCAATGCTCGGCACCGGCACCTCGATCAGTTTCTCGCTGATCAAGAGGTCCTTGACGTGGACGTTTCCCTGCGCAATGTCCAGTAAGCTCTGCTTGTCCGCCCCGGCGGCGAAAACATCCTCGAGCCCCTGCACAATCAGCACCTTCACCTCGGGAAAGCGCGCCTCCAGCTCGGCAAGCCGCATGAGAATCCCGTCGACAAGCGCGTCGCGAAAGACGTTGCGGTGCTCCTCGTCGCACATGCGCAGCCCGACAATCTGGCCCTCGCCGAGATCCTCAAGCACCACCACCTGTGGCTCCTCGCTCATGCCGCTCTCCAAGACGTTAAAGGGGTAGGGCGAACAACACCGTTAGAATGTGCGTATGCTATGATTCCGCAGCCGCAGCGGCCAGAGAAAGCGAGCGGTGGCGACAAACTGCGCCCACGTTGCCTCAAGCCATACGTCGCGCGTGAGTTTCTGCAAGCCCACGGACTTCGTCCGTGGGTCCTACCCATACTTCCCGCTTCGCCCCTCGGGCGAAGCCCGTGGGCTTGGCCGCAACTATCTCCACAGCTTGGAATGCGCGGCTTGGGCACCCTTTCCTGTTGCACGTTCCGCCAAGTAGTTTATAAGGGACGGCAACGTTGCGGATGCCTGACGCCTATTCTGCACACTCTGTGCCGCTTGGACGTGCAGCGACCCCCGCATTCACTAGTGCCTCCGGTTCGACGACCGCATCATCTCTGTGTCGTAGAGGACATCATGTTCGTTCTCGCACTACACAATTTCGCACACGGCACCTGAATGGGACAGCTCCGGCGTGGTGCGCCGGCCTGCTTCCCGCATGAAGGTGGTTCCGTTGCGTTAACTCATGAGAGATTCCCTCGCCAGGCGTTGCGTCGAGGAGGTCCGTACTGCGTGGCCTCGCCTCCGCACGTCGTATGCGTGGTGCCACAGGCGGCCCGCGCACACGGCCACGGCGAGCGTATGCCCGCTCGAACCTGACGCAGCCCCGCGGCAGCAGCAGCCGGCGGCGCGGCGCACACTAGAGCGTCGCGAACGACAACCGAACCTGAGAACTCCTACGCACCGTGTGTCGCCCCAAGGCGGCGCGCGGTTGTTTCGTGTCGCCCCCGTTAATCCGCTGCGGCTGCGTTGTTGCCCCCTGAATTCAGTCTCCCCCGTGAAAGGCAGAAGGAACATGCAAGGACGAATTTGGACCGCATTGCTCGCCGGGGCCCTCGCGTTCGGGGCCGTAGGGGCTCTTTTGCCGGGCGAGGCCGAGGCGAGCGACGACGTCAGTGTGATCTGGCGCGACGGGTTGCGCTTTCTCGCCGACACCGAGCACGGCGAGGTGCTGATCCGCTTTGGCGGCCGGCTGCACTTCGACACCGGCTGGGGTTTTGCCGACCTCGAGGATGAAGGCACCTCAGGTCACGCCTTCGAGCCCCGCGACGAGTACCGCATTCGCCGGGCGCGGCTCGACTTGCGCGGCAGCTTCTTCGACGCGGCCATCTTCCGCGTGCAAATGGATGTCGCAGGCGGCGGCATCTCCTTTACCGACGCCTACGTCGGCCTGCACGCCGGCCCGGGCACGCTCTTCATTGGCCAGCACACCACGCCATTCTCGCTTTATGGCCTTTGGTCGAACGCTTATCCGATGATGGAGTCTCCCTTCACCATGCAGTTCTTCTCGACGGGGCGCCAACTCGGCCTAAAGTACCAGATGAATGCCGCCGACGAGATGCTCGGCGTCGCGCTCGGCTTTTACCGGCTCTCCACCGGGGCGGGCACCACGCCGAACCAGAACGAATGGCTCGTCGGCGGCCGCGTCTGGGCCTCGCTGATGAACGACGACGAGGACAGCGACCTGCACGTCGGTGCGAGCGTCAACCAGTTCATCTACCACGAAAACGACGGCATCAGCTTCAGCACCCGTGGCGCGGTGCGCACCGCACCCAGCGGCGGCCGCGTGCTGCAACGCGGTGTCGGCGAATTGGACGGCGCCACCTTGCTGGGTGTCGAGGCCGGCTTCTTCACCGGTCCCTTGCGCATCCTCTCCGAGTTCGCCGGCTTGCTGACCAACCTGACCGACGACGACGCCGACAACGACTTCCTCTGGGCGGTCTCCACGACGGTCGGCTTTATTCTCACCGAAGGCAGCCAGCGCTACTCGGCAAGCAACGCCTACTCCCCCAATCCGCATGTGGAGAACCCATTGGGCAGCGGCGGCTCCGGCGTCGTCGAGCTGTTGATGCACTTCGACTACGGCAACTTGAGCGACAACCTCGACAACGGTGCCGGCACGTCAGGCCTGCAAGTCGGCCTCGGCGCCAACTGGTACCTCAACAACAACATGCGCATCATGCTCAACTTCGCCTTGGTGAACGCCGAAGACGACGGCAACTACTTCCTCATGGGCATGCGCTTCCAATTCAATCTCTAAGTTGTTCCCCCGTCCAAGCCGGAAAAAGCCCGGCGTTCATTCACAAGGAGGATTCCATGATACGACTACCGCTACTACTTACGGCGTTCTTGGCCGCGGCCACGCTGCTACTCTTCGGAACCGCCTGCGGCGGGGGCGCGGAGGAAGATGCGTTGATCATCACCGCAATCCCCGACGGCGACGAAGACGACATGCGCGCAGCCTTCGGCGCCCTGGCCAAGCACCTCGAAGAAGCACTCGGCATGCCGGTGCGCTACGAGCATGTGCAAGACTACCGCGCCAGCGTCACTGCGCTGGCCAATGACCAGGCGCAACTCGCCTGGTTCGGTGCCGTCACCACCGC
>SKZP01000204.1 GCA_007127275.1 Planctomycetota bacterium | reverse complement strand
GCCACCCACGGATTCAATTGTGACAGTCGACCAGGTTCTTATTCGGTTTCGAGCACGCCTTTGCTGTGCAGGAACTGGAGCAGTTGTTGTACGCAATCTGCCGGTGACGCCGTGGCGGTGTCGAGAATGAGTGCCGGATTGGACGGGGCCTCGAAAGGGATGGTGATGCCCGGGATGAAGAGCGGCTCCTCGCTGTCGCGACGGGCGTACAGACTCGGGAGCCGCCCCTCACACACGGCTTTCGGCGTGTCGACGAAGATCTCATGGAAGCGGCTCGGGCCGAGAGTTTCACGGGCGAGCGTGCGGTCGTCCTCGACGGGGCTTACGTAGCTGACAATGACAATCAGGCCGGCGTCGTTGGCGAGGCGGGCCAGCGCGGCGACGCGGCGGATGGGCTCCGGGGCGGTGGCGGCGCGCTCGCCGAGACCGAGGTCGCGGGCGTGCTCCGGCTCGAAGCCGTCCGGGTCGAGCACCACGGCGGCGTGGCCCGCTTGCACGAGCCGCTGCTCGAGCGCATACGCAAGCGAGGTCTTGCCGGCCCCGGGCAAACCGGTCAGCCACAGGGTCGCAGGGCGTTGCCCGAGCGCGGCCTCGCGTTGCGGCCCCGTGGTGCGCTGGCGCGGCAGCCTCCCCGACTCGGGCTCCACCGCGGATGCACGTGCGGAACGGATGCGCCCCGAGGCCTCGTCTTCCTCGGCAAGCTCGGTTCCGAGGATGACGCCGGCCGCGGCCGTCTTGTTCGTCGCGCGGTCAATGAGGATGAAGCTGCCGGTGTTGCGGTTGCGCCGGTAGGGGTCGAAGGCCAGCGGCCGCGCAACGGAGATGGAGACGCGGCCGATGTCGTTGAGCGTGAGCGTTTCGACCTCGCTTTGCCGGCGCAGCGTATGGACGTCGAGGCGGTACCGAACGTAGGTAACGGCGCCGGCGACGAGGTTTGTCGTGTGCTTGAGCAGGTAGTCGCGACCCGGTTGCAGCTCCGCGTCGTCGTCCATCCAGACGAGCATCGCCTCGAACTCGCGCGCCACCTTGGGGACGTTGGCCGGCCGAACGAGCATGTCGCCGCGGCTGATGTCGAGTTCGTCCTCCAGCGTCAGCGTGACCGCAAGCGGCGGAAACGCCTCGCTACGCGACCCGTCGTAGGTGACAATCTCGCGGATGCGGCTGCGTCGCTTGCTCGGCAGCACCATTACCTCGTCCCCTTGGCGCAACGTCCCCGAGGCGACGGTGCCGGCGTAGCCACGAAACGTGTGATCCGGGCGCAACACCATCTGCACCGGAAAGCGAAAGTCGATCAGGTTGCGGTCCGAGGCGACGTAGACCCCTTCGAGGTGCTTCAACAGCGGCGGCCCCTCGTACCACGGCATCCGCTCGCTGCGCTCGATTACGTTGTCCCCCCGCAAGGCACTGATGGGAAAGAAATGCACGTCGCGAAACTCGAGCCGCACGGCGAACTCGACGTATGCCTTGCGAATCTCCTCGAACACCTCTTCCGAGTAGTCGACAAGATCCATCTTGTTGACGCACAAGGCGACATGCTGCACGCCGAGCAGCGAGACAATGAAGCTGTGACGCTTCGTCTGCGAGGCCACCCCTTTGCGCGCGTCGACAAGCAAAATGGCGAGGTCGGCGGTGGAGGCGCCGGTGGCCATGTTGCGCGTGTACTGCTCGTGGCCCGGCGTGTCGGCAATGATGAACTTGCGGCGGTGCGTGGAGAAGTAGCGGTAGGCGACGTCGATGGTAATGCCTTGCTCGCGCTCCGCTTTGAGTCCGTCCATCAACAGCGCAAGGTCAAGCTCCCCCGCGCCGGTCGTGCCGTGCTTCACCGAGTCACGAGCAAGCGCCGTAAGCTGGTCCTCGAAGATGACCTGCGTGTCATGAAGCAGCCGCCCGATCAGTGTCGACTTGCCGTCGTCGACGCTGCCCGCGGTGAAGACGCGCAACAGGTCTTTTTGCTGGTGCTGCGCGAGATAGGCCTCGATGTCCATCTGCGGATGTACCGCCTCGAAACGTCCGGAAGCGTTGCCCATCACCATCTCTCGTGCAGCCGAGGCCTGCGGCCGAAGCGTCATAGCCACTGTGCCCGTCTTCTCTATCATACGGCACGGGAACCGGTCGCCCCCCGTTTACGTGCGGCTCCAGGTTGTCGAACGTTCCGTGTACCCAAGCCCACGAACGCCGCCCGGGGGCATCCCGCACGTCGAACGTCGACCCACGAGCGATCTCCGTGGGTTTGATAACAACACGTTCACAAATGGAAGTTGCGCAGTCCCCTCGATACAAATTGACCGGAACAACGCCGATGCGCTACCCTTATGAAAGCAAGTTTCCGTTCCCCAGGAGTCCACGAATGATCCGCGCACACGTTTCGTCGGTAAGTCCCGGCCTCCTCGCGGCGTTGCTCGCGGTGCTCGTATTGGTGCCCGCGGCGCAAGCCTCTGCGCAGGACGTGGTCATTCTCTACAGCGACGACGTGACTACGCATATCAACACGGTCGTGCAGCAGATCCAGTCGACGTCGGCTTCCTTCGACAGCCTGGATACGATCAACGTCGGAACGACGACACCTGACGCGGCGACATTGGCCGCATACGACGGGGTGCTTTTCTACAGCGTCGCCGCGTTGGACGACGCAAAGGTCTTGGGGGATGCGCTGGCGGACTACGTCGATCAAGGCGGCGGCCTGGTCGTCGCCTTGCAAAGCAACTACACCTCGGGCGGCTCGCTGGGAGGAGCGTTTCTCGCGCAGGGCTACCACCCGTTCGAGCCATCCTGGTATTCGCTGAATACGAGTTCCCTCGGTTTGGGCCACATCCACGAGCCGACTCACCCTGCGATCGAAAACGTTTCCACGCTGCAGATGGCAATCAACCGCTATACGAATCATGTCGAGTACGTCAACGTGATGCAGCACGGCGACGCGCAAGTCATCGCCTCGTACAACAACTCTC
>SKZP01000691.1 GCA_007127275.1 Planctomycetota bacterium | reverse complement strand
TTCATTCAGCATACGGCTGCACGCCGTCGGTTCCTGACGGGTTCGTAGCGCGCAGGGCGGGCGCGGAGGCCCGCCCCGCGTTCGGGCTACTCGCCTACGGATCTGACCTTGCGCCCTGCGCTCGCCTCGGAACACATTCTCCATGCGCTGCCCGTCCGTGCATGCGAAGCTAGCCAGGCTCAACTGGACGCTCGCTTCATGACGCAAAATTGGAGAGACGGGGGCGAACGACCCTCGAGTTCGTACCATGGGCGACGTTTCGTGTTCCGACGGCCACTGACATCCGTGTAGCGCACTGTGACTGAAGCGAGCCCCGTTGAGTCCTCTCCGCTTACCCGCCGGCGCTTGCTTGGCTTGCTGCTTGTGGCGGCGCAGGCTCCGTTGGGCTCGACCATGATTGCCACGGTGCTGCCCGAGTTGGCACTGGATGTCGAGACGGACCCGGCGCTGTTGACGCACTTGTTGGCGAGCAGCTACCTGCTTGTCGGCATCATACTGCAAAGCCCCGGCGGCCGACTCGGCGACATTTTCGGCCACGTGCGCATCTTCTCCGTCGGCCAGACATTAATTGTGCTTGGCGCCTTGGTCGGCACGCTGGCGCAGGATGCGGTGCTGCTGACGGCGGCACGGGTGTTGATGGCCGCGGGCGGGGCGTTTGCCGTGCCGGCGGTGATTGCCCTGTTGCGCCTGCACGTGCCGCCCGAGCGACGAGCGCGTGTTTTCGGGCAGATTGGTGCGGTGATGGGCTTTGCCGCGGCATTGGGACCAACCCTTGGCGGGGTGCTGCTCGAGTGGTTCGACTGGCGCGCCATCTTTTTCGTCAGCCTGCCGCTGGTGCTGCTTGCCGCCGTGCTGCAACTCGGCTTGCGCGGAGCGGTACGGGCGAGGTCTCGCCACTTCGCCGTGCGCGACACCATGCGCGAGCTGGCGCGCTTCGACTGGAGCGGCACCGCACTGCAGGCGGCGGCGATTGCCGCCGTTGTCGTCGGCGCGACCCTGGCGCAGCAGCCACTTTGGGCAGGCGCGTGGTTTGCCGCGGGCGGGCTACTCTTTGCCTTGTTCGTCGTCGTCGAGTTGCGCCGCAACCAGCCGGTTGTCGACCCGCGGCTGTTCCGTCTGAAGAGCTACACCGCCGGGTCGTTGCTAATTGGGTTTCAGAATCTCGCCATGTACGGCCTGCTGTTCCAGATGCCGCACATCTACAAGCAATTGCACGACGTCACGCCGACCGCCCTCGGTGCCGTGCTCTTCGCCATGATGGGCGGCATGGTCGTCGGGGCACCGCTTGGGGGCCGGCTTGCCGACCGCTTCGGCACCCGCTGGATTGCCATGATTGGCACCATCCTCACGGTGGTTGGCGTGGCGCTGCTCGTCGACGTCGAGGCGTTGCAAACGCCGCTGGATGCGCTGGCAGGGCTCGTGCTTGTCGGCTTCGGCATTGGGCTTGCCGGGGCACCTGCGCAGGCGGCGGCGATGTCGGCGGTACCGGCGGAGCGCTCCGGGATGGCCGCGGGCCTAATGACCACCATGCGCTACCTCGGCGGCATGGTCGGCATGTCCATCTTCGGCATCCTCTTGGCCGGCGAAGCCATCACCGAGCCCGCTGGCCACCGCACTTTGATGTACCTCTACGTCGCCTCGTTCGCCGTCTCCGTCGCGCTGACGTGGCTGTTGCCGCGCAAGGGCTACACAGCGAGCAAGCCAGAGCAAAGCCAAGCGGGATCCTGATGTACCGTACAAGGCCTGGCTCTCGCTGGGTGAGTCTGCGTAGAGGCGCATCATGACGTTGACCTTGTCCGACGTGTAGAGTGCCAACGCCCACGGGCTTCGCCTGTGAACTTGACGGCGAGATGTCCATAACTTGTAGATGCGCCGCGAACGTGCCAACGTCTCGGTTGAATGGTAGGTAGAGACGTGCGTTTCATCCTTTGTCGTCCTCAACCGCTCATCAGCTTATGTTTCGTCGCTTGCTTGTGGCCAACCGGGGAGAGATTGCGCTGCGCATCATTCATGCGGCGCGCGAGTTGGGTGTGCAGACCGTGGCGGTCTACTCCGAAGGGGATGCGGCGAGTCCGCACCTTGAGGCGGCGACGGAGGCGGTCTGCATTGGCCCGGCGAACAGTGCGCGCTCCTACTTGAACGCCGAGGCGCTGTTGCAGGCGGCGTTGCAGACGGACTGCCAGGCGCTGCACCCGGGATTCGGCTTCTTGAGCGAGAATGCGCGTTTTGCGGAACGCTGCCGGCAGCAGCAACTCACCTTTGTCGGCCCGAGTGCCACCATGATTGACCGCATGGGGGACAAGGCGCGTGCGCGCGCCACCATGGAAGCGGCTGGCTTGCCAGGGATTCCCGGCTCGCAAGGCACCTTGCGCGACGTTGCCGAGGCGAAGCGCGTCGCCGAGGAAATTGGCCTGCCGGTGATCCTCAAAGCAACCGCCGGTGGCGGCGGCCGCGGCATGCGGGTTTGCCGCACTGTCGCGGACGTCGAGGCCAACTTTCCGCAAGCCGCCCTCGAAGCGGATAAGGCGTTCGGCAATGCAGGGCTCTACCTCGAAAAGTTCATTGAGCGCGGCCGGCACATTGAATTTCAGGTGCTCGCCGACGCCTTCGGCCACGTCGTCCACCTCGGCGAGCGCGAATGCAGCGTGCAGCGCAAGCACCAAAAGCTGATTGAGGAGGCGCCGAGCCCCGCCTTGACCGAGGCGAAGCGCCGCGAAGTCGGCGAGCGCATTGTCACCGCCCTGACGCGCATTGGCTACCGCAACGCCGGCACCGTGGAGATGCTTTATGATGCGGATGCGGGCGAGCTCTACTTTATGGAGATGAATACCCGCCTGCAGGTCGAGCACCCGGTCACGGAGATGATCACCGGCCTGGATATTGTACAGCAGCAGTTGCGCATTGCGGCCAACCAACCGCTTGAGTTGCAACAGGCCAACGTGCGCTTTGG
>SKZP01000040.1 GCA_007127275.1 Planctomycetota bacterium | reverse complement strand
TCGGAGGGGTGCATCTGCTCGCAGATGAGCCACAGTGCTGCCGCGGTTCAACGCCGCGTTGAGCAGCGGAGCTGACGCAAGCGACGCAGGGCCAAGCGCAGACGCGTCACCCACGGATGCAGTCTTGACGTCGCACAAGGTGAGGCCGGCCGGGCGAGCAATTCGACCGCTTGCCTTGTGCGCCGCGGAGTTGTAGTGCTGCCCAGGACCGCAAGCCGAGCGTGTGCCGACTGCGGAGCGAAGTGTCGCAAGGAGCACGGGGAATGCGCGAGGGATCTCACGAAGCACCGGCCATTGAGGTGCGCGACCTCACGGTGGCGTATCACCGCAAGCCGGTGTTGTGGGATGTCGACCTGTCGTTGCCGGCGCAGCAGCTGATCGCCGTCGTTGGCCCCAATGGCGCGGGGAAGTCCACGCTGCTCAAGGCCATTTTGCGGCTTGTGCCGCGGGCCTCGGGCGCGGTGCGCATCCTCGGCAAGCCGTACCGTGCGCAGCGCCGGCGGGTGGCGTATGTGCCGCAGCGTGAAAGTGTCGACTGGGACTTTCCGGTGACCGTCTTCGACGTGGTGCTGATGGGGCGCTACGCGCACCTGAAGTGGCTGCGCCGGCCGGGGCGGCGCGACCGCGAGATTGCCCGGCAGTGCCTCGAGCAGGTCGAGATGGAGCGCTACGCCGAGCGCCAAATCCGGCAACTTTCCGGCGGCCAACAACAGCGCGTCTTCCTCGCAAGGGCGCTCGCCCAGGATGCGGCGGTCTACTTTATGGACGAGCCGTTCGCCGGCGTCGACGCCGCCACCGAGCGCGCCATTGTCACGCTGCTGCGCTCGCTGAAGGAGCACGGCAAAACCGTCGTCGTCGTCCACCACACGCTTCAGACGGTGCGCGACTACTTCGACGAGGTGGTGCTGCTCAATCAGCGCGTCATCGCCACCGGCCCCGTCGCCACCACCTTTACCGACGACAACCTACGCCGCACCTACGGCGGCCGCATGACCCTGCTGGACAAAGCCGCGCAAGCCCTGAGCGACACGACCTAAACCGCTGCTCCCCGAGCTGCCCTCGGACGCCGCTGCCAAGCCACTGGCGCGTGGGAGCCCACGGGCCGCGGCCGGGGGGGCTTGGAATTGCGGATCTCAATGCGCGGCTGATTTAGCGGCGGCCGGCGGCGGCTGTCACGGCGTTGCCTCGCGACTCGGCTTGCGTATACAATGCGCTCGCCCAGGGGTGTCCGGGTTTTTTGAGGAAGTTCGTTGCCATGAGGTTGCGGTGGAGCCGGATGTGGAGGCGCTTGGCCGTGGAACGAACGCCGACGGTCTTTGCGCTTTACCATGAGGCGCGACACCATTATCACGGCCGACAAACCTCGTTGGGCGGCGTCGTCGTGACCTTCGCCTCCGCCGAGCAGGCCCGCAACTATGCGTATTGCCAGGGGTTGAGCGGCTACTTGCCGGCGGCGTTGACCGCACAGACGGTGCTTGAGCGGTACGTGGAATTCGAGCGGCAGGACCTGCACGGCTTCCTGCTCGACTTGTGCCTCGACGGCCACTATGCGCTGTTGCAAGGCTGGGGAGAGCGCGACGCCAAGCGCCTCGAACGGCAGTTGCGTCTGGCGCTGAAGAAGGCGGTTCGCGTACAACGCGCAGCGATGCGAAAGGCGCGCCGACGCGAGCGGCCGCACGCGGGGCGCCCCGAGTATCATCAGGCGATGGAGGCCTACCGCCGCTACCGCTTTGCCGAGGCGGTGCGCTTTTTCGAGCAGTCCATCGCCGCCGATCCGAAGCAGACCGGCCGCGCCTGTGTGGAACTCGGCGACATCTACCGCTTGCAGCGCCGCTTTCCCGAGGCGCGCGCAAGCTACGAACGCGCCCTGGCCCACTTCGGCGACGGGCGTCCTGTCGGCGCGGCTCGCGCACTGGCGGGGATGGGCCACTGCTACTTCAACGCCGGCAAGCCGGAACGGGCCATTGAGGCGTTCGAGGAAGCGTTCGCCATGAGCCGCGAGCAGGCCTCGATTGGGCTGACGCTGGTGCGCATGCTCGTGCAACAAGGGCGCTACGAACAAGCGGGCAAGCGGCTGCGCGAGTTGCAAGACGAGCACCCCTCGGACCCAGACGTGCTCGACGAGGTCGCCTCGTGGCTCACGCAAGCGGAGAGCTACGCCGCCGCGCATCTGCTGCGCCGCAAGATTGCGCGCCTGCGTCCGGAGGACACGGAGAACTTGCTCAAGCTCGCTGAGCTGTGTGCGCCGCTGGGCAATGTGCAGGACGGCTTCGACGCGTTTTCCCGAGTGATGGCCCGGACGCCGGAGGCGCACATTGTGCTGCGCTTTCACCTGTTTTGCCTGCGTTGCGGGGTCAAGGCGCTGCACGTCGGCCACGCCGCCGACGCCGCCCGCTGCCTGCGCACGCTGACCCGCGCCCACTCGAACTGGCGGACAGCGCAACTCGGCTTGGCGCTCGCCTTGGAGATGCTCTGCGACGCGCAGAATGTCGCCATTGACGAGGACGGCGTCGGTCCCGCCGCTGCTGGCGACGTGGAGCGGGAAGCGGTCGAGGCGCGCAGCCGTGCGGAAGCCTTGGGGGCCTCGCCAGCGGCGACGGTCTACGACGTGACCGTGGATGCGCTGCTTTCCGACTTGCGCCGACTGATTCACGAAGCGGACCTCGCCGCCGAGCTCGAGCACCTGCTGTTCGAGGATCCCTCGGCAAACGGCGGAAGCGGTGGGGGGGAGAAGGACGACGACAATCCCGCAGGCTTCGCCGACGAGGAGCCCGCATGAACGTGACGAAGGCGAACAGGCAGCGCTCTCTGCGCGTGGTCGTGGGGCTTGGTGTGATGATGGCGCTTTTCGCGGCGACGCTGCAGGCGCTCGCACAACAACGGCTCGCCAACGACGACGCCGTCGCCGCGCCCCCCTCGAGGGCCGTGCCCGCACCGGATGCCGGCGGCGCC
>SKZP01000694.1 GCA_007127275.1 Planctomycetota bacterium | reverse complement strand
TGCAGGCTCCTCCGGAGGAAAAGCTCGCCCGCGCCTCCTTGGCTCTCGAAGGGTTGAGCGTCGGGGACGGATTCGGCGAGTCGTATTTCGGCGCTAGCGACGAGGCTGTTGCCCAGCGCTCGCTCACTCCAGGGCCGTGGCCGTGGACGGACGACACGTTGATGGCAATGTCCGTATTCGAGGTGCTGCGCGAACACGGCGAGATTGAATGGGGCGCGCTGGCCAAGAGCTTCGGCGTGCGCTACGAGCCCTACCGAGGCTACGGCCCGGCAATGCACGACGTTCTGCCGAGCTTCGCCTTCGGTGTGGATTGGCGTGCCGCCTCGCAATCCCTGTTTTACGGGCAGGGCTCGTTCGGCAACGGCTCGGCCATGCGAGTCGCACCCGTTGGCGCCTACTTCGCCGAGGATCTCGAACAGTGTGTCCGGCACGCGGTGCGCTCCGCCGAGGTGACGCACGCTCATCCGGAGGCGCATGCCGGCGCCGTCGCCACGGCACTTGCGGCGGCACTGGCGACGCGTCGTCGGTTGCTCGGCCCCGCCGCCCAGCCAGACGGCCGTGCCTTCCTCGAAGCGGTGCTCACCTACACCCCGCGCGGCGAGGTTCACGAGGCCCTTGGCAAGGCCCTCGACGTGGCGCCGGACGCTCCCATTGACGAGGTCGTCGCCACCCTGGGCAACGGAAGCGCCATCACCTGCCAGGATACCGTCCCCTTTGTCTGCTACTGTGCCGCGTACCACCTCGACGACTACCCGGGGGCCTTGTGGCGCACCGTGAGCGGCTACGGCGACATGGATACGACCTGCGCCATGGTCGGCGGCATTGTCGCGTGCAGCATCAGCCGCACCGGCATTCCCGAGGAATGGCTTGAGCGCCGTGAGCCGCTGCCGCGCTGGCCGTTCGAGTAAGCGGCCAAGAGGTCGGCAGGTTAAGCAACCGTGCGACGAGCACCCGGGATTCGTGCCGGCTGTGTCCCTTCGGCACGGCAAAGAGTTTAAATTTTGCGCCGCGCTGAGGTTTGTGTCCCCAAAAACCCAGTTTGGCCGCGAGGTACTGCCGAGTGCTCGGCAATGTCTCGCGGCCAAACGTTCGTTTTCCTGCAGGTAGAGACCAACCTGTTAGGCGCGGGCAGCTGCTGCGGGCTTTTTCTTGATCTTGCCCTGCTCGGCGAGTTCTTCGAGGTGCTTTTTCATCTTCGGCGGCTTCGTCACCTTGCCGTTGCGGATGCACGAAGTGCAAACCAACTGGCGCGTCACCGTACCGTTCTGCCAGACGCGGATGCGCTGCAAGTTGGGGCGGAAGGTACGCTTGGTCTTGCCGGTGACGTTCTGGCCGTTGCCCCCCTTTTTCTTGGCGAGGCCGCGACGTGTGTACGTGTTGCCGGCGGTTGTCTTTTTGCCGCAAACGGAGCAAACCCGAGCCATGACTCTTTCCCTTCGTTGAGATCTCGTCGGAAACAAAAAAGTTGCCGTCGCGTGGCAACGCCGGCGTGAAAGCCTCCCGGGGACAGCGCTACGCCTTGGCGGTTTCTTGCGCCTCGTGGGGCACCACCGTGACGCGACGGCCGTTTTGATCGAACTGGACGCGGCCGTCGGCGAGTGCGAACAGCGTGTAATCGCGGCCGACGCCGACGTTCTTGCCCGGCCGAAACTTCGTGCCGCATTGACGCACGAGAATGTTGCCGGCGCGCACGGCTTGACCGCCGAAGCGCTTGATACCGCGTCGTTGTGCGTTGGAGTCGCGGCCGTTTTTCGAGGAGCCGCCGCCCTTTTTGTGTGCCATTTCTCGTTCCTCTCGTTCTCGACTTCGACGACTCTCGTGCTACCGGCGGCGGATCACGGTTCGTGGCGCCGGCAGGTTCCGTGCTGCGTTACATACCACGTGCGTGGCGTTGGTGCCAGCGGCGCGGCTCACTCCCGTGCCTCCGAGGACTGCGGAGCGGCAACTGTGCCGGCAGGTGTGGCTCTAGTGCCTTGCTGTCCGGAGTGGGGACTTGATCCGAAGCAAAGGGTCGACGGCCGGACAGTGCCAGCACAATCTCCACCATTCGGACACGCGCGTGGCTCACTCCTGGCGCCGTGCACGCAGACGGCAAACAACAACAGCGCGGCTGTGGCGACCAACGCCGCCTGCACCGCGGCGCATTGCCAGGCGCCGAGGCCAAGCAGCAGTGCGGCAACGAGTGCGGCCGCGGCAACGAGCCAGACACGTCCTACAAGAGGGGCACGCCGAGTCGCAACCAGCAAAGTCCCGCAACGACCAGCATCCCGGCGAAGTGCGCCCCTTGCTGCAAGCCCAGCGCCGCCCCGGCGACGAGCGGCAAGCCGCCTGCGCAGGCGGCGTCGAGCCACCACGGCTACGGCCACAACTTGCCGCCGACGAGCGGCATCACCCCTTGATGTCGGTGATGCGCACCCGCGTGCGGGTTTGCCGGTGGCCGAGCTTGCGCTGGTAGCCCTTGCGGCGCTTGAAGCGCTGTACAATCAGCTTCTTGCCGCGGCGCTCCTCCACAACCTCGCCGACGACCGCGGCCCCCTTCACCGTCGGCGTGCCGAGCGTGGTGGCCCCGTCCTTGTTCAGCGCAAGCACGTCGAATTCGTAGTTCGAGCCCACCTCCAAGCCGGTGCGCTCAATCTCCACGACATCCCCCTCGCTCACACGCAATTGCTTCGATCCGTCCCGGATGACCGCGTACATGGTCGTTGTCCTCGAATTCGTTCCGTGGCGGGCAGGTTGACGTGTCGGTCGGGCCCACCCGTGGTGGCGAAAGCCGTTCGCCTACTTCTTCTTCTTTTTCTTCACCTTGACGACGGCAATGGTCTTCGGCAGGCCCAGCACGCCGTCGTCCTCGCTCCAGCGGTTCTGCGCGCGCAGCTTCTCAATGCGCTCCCAGCGCGAAAGCACGTTACGCGTCCGGCGCAGCCGCCCAGTTACCTTCAGTGATTTGTGGATGG
>SKZP01000132.1 GCA_007127275.1 Planctomycetota bacterium | reverse complement strand
TCGTTGCCTCCACGGCGGACGAACGGGAAGCCACCGACTCTGCGCTCGCTCAAGAATAACGTTTCAGTTTCGCGTAGCGAGCGACATCTGTGCGCGACGTGACTACGGCCACGCTGCGCAACGTCCTCCGCCTCGCACACCCTTCGCTCATGACGCTCAACGTTCGGAAGCAATTTCCTGACAGCTCGTTTGTCGCGAGGCTTGTGGGGCGGGTTGCGTTGCCCATCATGGGTGATGAGCGGTCTGGTTTCGGCCGGCCCCGGACGACTCAATCACGCTGCGCGGGTTAGTCGTTCGGAAAGTACAGCTCGCCGACGCTGAAGGCGGTGATTTTTCCGTCGAGCAGGAATTGGCCGGCGACGACGGCGCCGAAGTCGTCTTGCTCAAGCAGCTTGACCGCCATGGTGGCGCGGACGCCCGGCGGCACGGGGCGCAGGAACTGTGCGTGGTGGATCTTGAGGGCGCGCACGGCGGTGGGCTGCGCGTCGACGGGGACGTCGGTACGTTCGTTCCGCAAGAACCAGGAGAGGCACACGCCCATCTGCCCAATGGATTCGAGTTGGTACGTGCCCGGGTACAGCGGCACATCCGGAAAATGGCCCGCGAACACGGGGTCGTCCGCGGCAATGTCGCGGTAGCCGACCAGGCTTTGGTGCTCCAGGTCCACACGGGTGATGCCGTCGACGTAGCGCACCGGCGGCCGGTGCGGCAGAATCCGCTCCACCTCGGTCACGCCGTGCGCCACTTTGACGCCGGCCGACTCCGGATCCACCAGCGGCTTGCGACGGCTTGTGCGGATGATCTCGTCGTAGGCCATGCGCGGTTCTACTCCATCACCAACAACACCACCGAGGCGACGGCGTAGTCGCGCTCGTGCGAAACGGAGATGTCCAACTCGAACGACTGCGTGCCGAGTCGCTCGCAGACCAACGTATAGATTTCTTCGCAGGAAATTTCGAGCCTTGGCCGCGACCGCTCGTCGCTGTGCACAAGCTCGACACGCCAAAGCTCGAGCCCCAGCAGATCGAGCCCGAGTGCCTTGGCGAACGCCTCCTTGGCGGCGAACCGCGCCGCGTAGTGCGGCGCAGGGTGTGCGCAGCTTTCGCAGTAGGCAATCTCGGCGGGCGAGAAAATCTCGTCACGCAACGCCGGAGAACGGATCAGTCGCTCCCACAGGTCGCGCACGTCGCAAAGATCAATGCCGGTGCGAATCCGCTGCACGCAAGAACCTCGCCTCCCTCGGTCGCCGGTGCTTCTTGCGTGCATCCTCCCACGGCAACCATGCCGGGACAACTACCGAGCCCTGGACATCTTTTAGTTGTGGACGCTCGTTGATCCAAGGCCACGCGCGTGAGTTTCGGATTTCGACCCACGAGCGACGCCCATGGGCTTGGCGTTCACAACGGAGCCACGCGCACGCAACAGAGCCGTTCCCCCGGGGTCCGGTACGGACCTGCGGGGGAATGCGTTCGCTCGTTCGGCGCACCGTTCGCCGGCGGATGCCGGTCTCCATCAACTGATGTGGAAGCGGAGGCTGAACTCGAAAAGGATGGTGTAGTCAATCACCTCGTCGTGCAGCGGAAACTCGAGGCCGAGTCCGAGGCGCAGGCGGTCGTTGATGACAATGGCGCCGAGCAGTTGCATCACAGTGTGCTGGCGCGTGTGCCCAATCAACGTCATTTGGCCCTCGTCCTCTTCGTCGGCCCAGAACTCGCGCAAGCCGTAGCGCACGCCGAGGCTCAAGGCGCGCACCTCAATGTCGAAGCCCAGCAGCAGGCGGCCGCCGGGAATGATGGTCGAGAGTGGCCGCGGTTCCATGGTCCCCTCGACGTCGAAGGCGGAGACGGTGAACTCCGCGCCGGCAAGGAAGGTGAAGCGCAACGTGTCCGCAGGCGAAAGGGCAAGGCCGAGGTCGAGGCCGATCGTCGTCGTGGAGAAGCTGTAGCGTTCCGGCCCGTCGTCGTTCCAGAACTCAACGGAGACCGGGAACATGCGCACACCGAGCGCAATGCTTGCGGGACTGAACCAGCGATACGCCTCTTTCTTCCGGTAGACGTACCCCTCGGAGCCCCACGCGGAGGCGTCGTCGTCGCTTGCCGCGGGTGCATCCTCGCTCTGAAGGGGCCGGCGCGAAAGGTTGCGACTTGCCGAGAGCCCCGGCGGCCGGCGCCACGGGTGCGCCTCTTCTTCCTCGTCGTCGTCGTTTGACGCCCTTGCGGAGCCGGAGCCCGTGCTGTCGCTCTCGGCGCCCTGCGGTTGCGTACCTAGGTGGGCCTCGGCGGTGCCGTGGCGATCTGACTCCTGCGTCTGCTGGGGTTCTTGCTCCTTTTGCGACGCGGGTTCATTCGCGACCTCATCGCCGTCGCCGTTCGCCTCTCCGTCGGACGCGGCCGTCTCGGCCTGTACAGTGCCCGCGGCGACGACGAGCAGGAAGAGGCAGCCGGCGGCAAGGCAGATGGCAAGGTTGTGAGGAAACAGTGAGATGCGTGGGTCGGTGGTTTGTGAAACCATAACGAAGCTCCGGGTAGATGCATTCGGCGCTCGGACCGCGCAGCGAAACGAAGCGAAGCGAGTGGAAACGAACGGCCACGGCTGGCAAGCCGCACCCGCATGAACGCACGGTCCCTCCGCAGGATTCCGTGTTGTTGACACGTGCCGCTGGTGCCCCGTGGAATTTGCGTTGGCGCGGTGCGGGCGGCTGTATACAACGCGGCGTGAAGACGTGGTCTCGGGTGCGCAGCAAGCGTGCACCCGCACCGGGGGGGGGGGAGACGTGAGCGGCGACTGGCCACAGGATCAAGGGCGCTTTGCCTACCTCGCCGAGGCGCTTGACCGGCTAACAGCCAAGGGGCTCAAGCGCGGGCACCGTCTCGTCGAGCCGGCCGCGGCGCCCCACCGCACGCGCGTCTTGCGAGGGCGGCACGCGGAGAACGAAGACGGGGAACATCCAGCCCCCCCGCTGTTGCACTTGTGCAG
>SKZP01000650.1 GCA_007127275.1 Planctomycetota bacterium | reverse complement strand
CGAGAGCTTTGCCGGGGCCTGCGTCGCCGCGGCACTGATGGGCTTCGGTCGCGCCGGCGGCCAGATTGTCTGGCTGATTGGCTCGCTTTCTTTTGCGCCACGGCACCTGCAGGGGATTTACTCCGGCATCCACACCTTCCTTACCGGCGTGCGCGGTGCCGCCGCACCGCTGATCGGCGTGGCCCTCGTCGCCACGCCGGGCTCGCCGTTCGCGGCACGGTACGACTTCTTCTTCCTTTTCGTCGCCGGCTTGATTCTGCTCTCCGCGCTGGGCCATGCCTTTCTCGTAAAGGTGCCGCGCATCGAGGAAGCGGACGCCACGGCCGAGGCCCTCGCCCAGGATCTGCGTGAGCCGGACGAGCCGACCCCGTCGCAATCGCGGCGGCAGCGCAGGGGCAACGTTAACGGCACCGGTACGACGACGTAGCGAAGGCGCTCTCCTTTGTGACCCGAGCACGGCTGCCCGGCCGCGGTGCGGGAAAACACGCGCTGGGAGCGCATATCCGGCCGCGCCGCACGGGCACGGAGGCTCCCGAAGGGGCAAAGTGTCACCACTTTGTTGATTCTGGCCGGAATGCCACATTCCATCAATGTCGCAACTCCCGTTTTAGCGGGGGGTTACGAGATCCGGTCCGAATATTTCGATTTTTTCCGATTTTAACTGCGGTGTTACACTTTCGTGACATTCACCGGCTATCCTTTGGGTGTGTTGAGGGGAGGCGCAGAGCACAAGAAAGCGGCACACGGCACCCCAGCCACGCCCGCCGCTCGCTCGCTCCCGCGAGTTGCTCGCCACCCGAGACACCCACCGAATTTGGACCAGGTGGTTGTGTGACTAAAAGGGGGGGTTGCACGGTCGCTTGGTCCACATCTTTCGGCTCAACTCGGCGCGCCCTGCTAGTAGGGGGGGCGGGGACGTTGAGAAGAGCCGGCCCTATTGGTTCCGTTGTGCTTCCTGCTAGTAGGGGGGGCAGGGACATAATGGAACCAGACATTTCGAACCCGGCCATGGCTGCTAATAGGGGGGGTAGCTGTGGTCGGGTTCGGAGCTTTAACGCCCGGTACGCATCTGCGGCCGGGCTTTTTTTTGTTGCCGCCCGAATGTCGGGGATTCGTAGATTTTCACGTCCACCGGCCGCGTCGACGGGCTCCCGTTCGTCCGCCGTGGATCCAGCGAGACCTGTAGAAGTGCGAGTTGTCCGACACACGCCGATTCGGCAAGCCCTGCGTGACAAGTGACGCTCGGGGGACTTGTGCGCTGTGCTCGCCGTTTCGTCAAACACAACGGCTGCGCGTCCAGTTGCGCGCTCCGCGGCGGCTCATTCGGTGTCCTCCTCAAGCGGCTCCAGTTCCCGTTGGTCGCTTACCCGGTCGCCTCGACGCGCCAGGCGTGCGCCCGGCACCGGCTCGAAGCCTCCGCTTAGCCAAACCTCCTCATTGTGTACCTCGTTGGGCGTTACATCGCCTCGCGGAAAAAAGGTGGCGATCGTTTGGCCTTGTGCGTCGTGAATATACCACTCGTCGCGTTCGGCCACCTCCGGCTCGGCGAACGAAACGATCGCGATGAACTCGCCGTTGCGCTCGCGCACCAAGCGTACCTGCCCGACGGCCGGCTCCCCGGCGGCGTCGGCAATGGCTTCGCTTAGATCGCGCTGGTAACGAAAACCCTCACCGGTGACGCGGGCCACGACCGGTCGGCGCGTGCTGTTGCGAGTCTCGGCGTCGATGCGGAAGGGATCCATCGCACCGGCCACCTCCTCGACCGACAGCAAGGCCTCGCGAATCTGTGCGGCCGTGGGCACACCGTCGGCCTCCTCGATCGCTTCGCGCAATGCCTGCTTGATCAGCTTGCCGGTGTCGTAGCTGAGTCCGGCCAACGTGCCTGGTGGCTCGTCATAACGCGACCGGTAGCGCTTGACGAAGTCGCTCGCCCGGTCGTGGTCCGCCACGAAGTGTGTGGTAATGTAGCAGGTGAGTTCGTCAAGCGCCGCACCGGCCGTGGACAACAGCTCGGGGCTGTCCCAGCCGTCGCTGCCGAAGATCACGACGTCGCGCCACGCGTCTCGTGCGGAGCGCAGCAGCAACGCAGCCTCGGGATAATAGACCGGCACAAAGACGCCTTGCGGTTCATGCTTGGCGACGCTTGCGACGACCCCCGAATGGTCGTCCCCGTGAATCCATTCCTTTGCAACGACCGTTCCACCAAGCTCTTCGAAGCGGCGCTGAAACGTCTCGGCCAGCCTCATTGAATAAGCGTTCTCGACTTGGCCCACAATGGCTGCGGTCAACGCCGACTCTTCCTCGCCGTTTTCGTTGTCGTCGTTCGCCCGCAGGGCGTCGACGAAAGCCTCAGCCGCGGCCTTGCCTTGCATGCGGTCGTCGAACGGTACACGGATCAAGTTTTCGAGCTTGTTCGTAAGGGTGGGGTACGTCGAGGCGGGCGTGACCACGGCGACATCCGCATCGGTCCTCGCAGCGTCCGCGGCCAGAGCCCTCGTGTTCGAAGATGAAATGGCCCCGACAATCACCCGGCAGCCGTTGTCGAGCGCCTGCTCCCCGCGACGGCGAGTCACAAATGACTCACTGTTGTTGTCGTAGATTTCGAGCGTGACGCCGACGCCGTTATGCTCGAATTCGGCGAGTCCGGATGTCCGAAGTCCCTGCAAAGACTCCTCCCCAAGAATGGTGAACGGACCACCGCGCGGAAGGATCGCGCCGATACGTACCTCCTCGTTCTCTTTGGTCCCGGCACAGGCATTTCGCTCGGGTGTATGTGCCAACGAAAGAGGTGCCGCATGACCCGCAAGCAGGGCAAAGCCAGTCAGCGCAAGACCAAGCACGAGCACACGTGAGAAGCGGGAAAGCGGTACGAACATGACGTATACCCAAAACATAGGAGTCTCCAAGGACGGTATGCGCCGCACAATAGTACGCACCGCACGGAACTCCGTCAATTGCGCCGCAGCAAGGGTGCCGCCGGCT
>SKZP01000175.1 GCA_007127275.1 Planctomycetota bacterium | reverse complement strand
TCCAGCCCGAGCATGTGCTGGTCGCGATGATCCAGCAGCAAGGTGGCATTGTCACGCCGATCATCCAGAAGGTCGGTGTGGAGCCCTCCGCGGTTGCGCAGGTGGCGGAGCGCGAGATGGCGCGCTTTCCGAAGGTGCACGGCGTCGAGGGCAACCGCACGCCGGGCCGCCGGCTCAACGCGGTGCTGGAGCGTGCCTTCAAACTGATGGGCTCCATGAAGGATCAGTACGTCAGCGTCGAGCACCTGTTGCTCGCGATGGCGCAGCTGAAGGACGACCCGGTCGGCAAGATTCTGGAAACCTTCGGGCTGAGCCACGACGCCGTGCTCGAAGCCGTGGCGAAAACGCGCGGCCCGCGAGTCGTCGACAGCCCGGATGCGGAGTCGAAGTACGAGGCCCTGGCACGCTACACGAAAGATCTCACGGAGCTCGCCCGCAACGAAAAGCTCGACCCCGTCATTGGCCGCGACGAAGAAATCCGCCGGACGGTGCAGGTACTGACGCGGCGCACGAAGAACAACCCCGTGCTGATTGGCGACCCCGGCGTCGGCAAGACCGCCATTGCCGAGGGGATTGCGCGGCGCATTGTCGCCGGCGACGTGCCGGAGAGCTTGAAGGACAAACGCTTGCTGGCGCTCGACATGGGGGCACTAATTGCCGGGGCGAAGTACCGCGGCGAGTTCGAGGACCGGCTCAAGGGGGTCGTCGAAGACATTGAGAAATCCGAAGGGGAGATCATCCTCTTCATTGATGAGTTGCACACCATTGTCGGCGCCGGCAAGGCGGAAGGGGCGATGGATGCAGGCAACATGCTCAAGCCGGCGCTGGCCCGCGGGGAGTTGCACTGCATTGGCGCGACGACACTCGACGAGTACCGCAAGCACATTGAAAAGGACAAGGCGCTCGAGCGCCGCTTCCAGCCGGTGGTGATCAACGAGCCCACCGTCGAGGACACCATTGCCATCCTGCGCGGGTTGACGGAGCGTTACGAGGCGCACCACGGCATTCGCATCACCGACGGCGCCATTGTCGCCGCGGCCATGCTGTCGAACCGCTACATCACCGACCGCTTCCTGCCGGACAAAGCCATTGACCTCGTCGACGAGGCGGCAAGCCGGCTGCGCATGGAGAAGGAGTCGAAGCCGACCGAGATTGACCGGCTCGACCGCCAGATCATGCAACTGGAGATTGAGCAGACCGCACTGAAGAAGGAAACGGACGAGGCCAGCAAGGAGCGCCTCGCCGCCATTGAGCAGCAGCTCGCCGACTTGCGCGAGCACCGCGACGCCTTGCAGGTGCAGTGGCAGAACGAAAAGCAGCACCTCGACCGCATGGCCGAGCTCGCCAACAAGATTGACGCACTGCGCGGCGAAGCGGAGCGCGAAAAGCGCACCGGAAACTTCGACCGCGTCGCCGAGATCCAGTACGGCGAAATCCCCGAGTTGCAGAAACAGATCGAGGCGGTCAACGCCGAGATCAAGGAGTTGCAGCTCGGCAGCCGCCTGTTGCGCGAAGAGGTGAGCGACGAGGACATTGCCTACGTGGTCTCCAGCTGGACCGGCATCCCCGTCGCCAAGATGCTCGAGAGCGAGAAGGAGAAACTGCTGCGCATGGAGGAGCGGCTGCACAAGCGCGTGATTGGCCAAGACGAGGCCGTCGTCGCCGTCAGCGAGGCCGTGCGCCGCAGCCGGGCCGGCCTTGCCAATCCGCAGCAGCCCATTGGCACCTTCCTCTTCCTCGGCCCGACCGGCGTGGGCAAGACCGAGTTGGCGCGTGCGCTTGCCGAGTTTCTGTTCGACGACGAGGAGGCGATGGTGCGCCTCGACATGTCGGAGTACATGGAAAAGCACGCCGTCGCCCGCCTGATCGGCGCCCCGCCAGGCTACGTCGGCTACGAGGAAGGGGGCCAGCTCACCGAGCGCGTCCGGCGTCGCCCGTACAGCGTGATTCTCTTCGACGAGATCGAGAAGGCGCACCCGGACGTCTTCAACATCCTCCTGCAGGTGATGGACGACGGCCGGCTCACCGACAGCCACGGCCGCACGGTCGACTTCCGCAACGCGGTGCTGATCCTGACGAGCAACATCGGCTCGCAACACATCCTGCAAGCCGCCGGCGGCGAGGAGGCCACGGAGTATGTCGTACACGAGCGCGTCATGGAGGAGGTGCGCAAGAGCTTCCGGCCGGAGTTCTTGAACCGGCTCACCGAGGTGGTGATGTTCGAGCGACTGCGCGAGGAACACCTCGCGGAGATTGTCGAGCTACGCCTGAGCGAGGTGCAAGCGCGGCTGCGCGACCGCCGCATCACGCTGGAGCTGACCGCAAAGGCAAAGCAAGAGTTCGCCAAGCGCGGCTACGACCCCGCCTTCGGCGCCCGTCCGCTGAAGCGCCTGCTCGACCGCGACGTCGTCAACCCGCTCGCGAAAAAGCTACTTGCCAGCGAGTTCCACGACGGTGACACCGTCGAAGTGGACGTCGACGCCGAGGGCCAACCCAACTTCCAGCGCACCGCAAGCGCAAGCGCCAGCAGCAGCGGCACCGCGCACGCCTCCGGCGCCGCCTCGTAAGGTACCCGTAACGTTGCCGCCGGCGGCGAAGTGCATACTCGGCGCCTACACGTCGGTCCCTGCGGAGTGAACGGCCACTCGTAAAATTGGCGCGACGGGCGACAGGCTCGGAATCACTCACGTTCGGGTAGCCGGGCCGTACATATACCCCGCCTCGTCGCAGAGGCTCAGCGTGGTATCCAAGAGGGCAGCACGTTGGGTGGCGGGCTCGGTGCGCTGGACGAGCAGCCAAGTGAGGTCCGGCATCATGTAGCGCAGCAAGCGCGCGTCCTGGGCGACTTCCGCGAAAAAGCGCTCAAGCCAGGCAGCATATGTGTTCGGCGCAAGCTCGGTCAGCGACTCGGCCCAGTGCTTCATCACACGGATCTTGCCGCGGAAGAAAGGGCGCTCGAAGCTGCCCAACGCGTCGAGGCCG
>SKZP01000362.1 GCA_007127275.1 Planctomycetota bacterium | reverse complement strand
GATTCGTAATTTCCCAAGCCCACAGGCTGCGGCCCGTGGGTGGATTTCCAGGGCGACCCACGGGCCGCAGCCCGTAGGCTTATCACGAATCCCATTTGACAAGGGGTTTGGTTGCAGAAACAAATCTTCACCGGAACCACGTGCGTAGGCCGAGCCCCGTGCCCGCCGTTCTGTCCCGTCGGCGGCGCACGGCGACGCGCATTCCTACGGCATACGGATTGGTCGCTGACTGATCCTGACCGGTTCGTTGCGCACGGGCCGGAGGACCGCTACATACGGTAGACGCTGCATTTTGTGGCCCAGCAAAAGCCGGCTGCACACGAGGTGCAGGCCGGCGCTTCCCCTTGCCGCGCGTGTAAGGTATGCAAGGGCGTATTGCGTCGACGAGTTGCACGTGCTCCTCTGACGGGCCGAACGAGGGCGGTTTCGTTATGTTCAACCGGATCCTGATTGCCAACCGTGGCGAGATTGCCTTGCGCATTATTCGGGCTTGCAAGGAGATGGGCATCCAGACGGTGTGCGTCTTCTCCGAGGCCGACCGCGGCGCGCATTACCTCGACCTCGCCGACGAGGCCGTCTGCATTGGCCCCGCCGCGGCCCGCGACAGCTACCTCGACATCAGCCGCATCATGTCCGTCGCCGAGATTGCCGACGTCGACGCCATACACCCCGGCTACGGCTTCCTCGCCGAGAACAGCCACTTCGCCACGGTCTGCCGCGAGCACCAGGTCGTCTTCATTGGCCCGAGGCCCGAAGCCATTGACTTGATGGGGAACAAGGCGAAGGCGCGCGAATTGGCGCTCCAGGCGGAGGTGCCCGTGGTGCCCGGCTCCAAGGGACTCGTCGAGAACGAGCGCCACGCCATTGAGGTGGCCAACCGCATTGGCTACCCCGTGATGATCAAGGCCTCCGCTGGCGGCGGCGGCCGCGGCATGCGCGTGGCGCACAACCAGGCCGCCTTGATCAGCGGCTTTCACCAGGCGCGCTCCGAGGCAGAAGCGGCCTTTCGCGACGGCAGCGTCTACATTGAAAAATTCGTCGTCAACCCGCGCCACGTCGAGATTCAGGTGATTGCCGACACGCACGGCAACATTGTCCACCTCGGCGAGCGGGACTGCTCCTTGCAACGGCGCCACCAAAAGATTGTCGAGGAAGCGCCGAGCCCGAAGGTCGACGAGGCACTGCGCGAGCGCATGGGTGCGGCCGCTTGCCGGCTTGCTCGCGAAGGGGGCTACGCCAACGCCGGCACCGTCGAGTTCATCATGGACCCCGAGGGCAATTTCTTCTTCATGGAGATGAATGCGCGCATCCAGGTCGAGCACCCGGTCACCGAAATGGTCACCGGCATTGACCTGATCAAGCAGCAAATCCGCGTCGCCGCCGGCGAGCCGCTGCCGTTCTCGCAAGAGGACGTGCGCATAACGGGGCATTCCATTGAATGCCGTATCAACGCGGAGGACCCCGAGACCTTCCGGCCGATGCCGGGGCGCATCACCGACTTTTACGCCCCCGGCGGGCTGAACGTACGCTGGGACAGCCACGTCTACGCCGGCTACCGCATTCCGCCGAACTACGACTCCATGGTTGGCAAGCTGATTGTCCACGGCCGCGACCGCGCCGAGGCCATCCGCATCATGCAGCGCGCGCTCGAGGAGATGGTCGTCGGCGGCGAGGGGGTTCGCACCATCATTTCGCTGCACCGTGACCTGCTCAACAATTCACGGGTGCAAACCGGCGACGTGCACACCGGCTTCGTCGAGCAGTTCCTGAGCGGCCGCGAGTGAACGCCACCGGGAACAAGTCCGGAATGCCCTTTAAACAGTTAACCGTTTGGAATCCGGAAACGCCCACGGGCCGCGGCCCGTGGGATTGGGGAACGCGGTGCGCAGACGTGTAAATTGCACCGAATGGCATTGACGTTCTTGTGCCACTCGCCAAAGATAGTGCGTTGCGGAGAATCCATTCGTTCCGTGTTTGCTGGCGACGGTGCGCACGTGCATCTCGGCCGAGCAAGACAACTCCTTCCAGCATCGCAACAACAGCATGAAGCGCATCCGGGCCTTAATTGTGGATGATTCAAGTCTCGTCGCCGACAGCCTGCGCGAGATCTTGCACGCCGAGGGGGACATTGAAGTCGTCGGGCATGCAATGAATGGCGAGCAAGCGGTCAAGCTCGTCGGCGAGCTCGGGCCGGACCTGGTCACCATGGATATTCGCATGCCGGTGATGGACGGCTTGGAGGCAATTGAGCAGATCATGGCGTTTACGCCCACGCCGATCCTCGTGATAACGGGCGAGGAAGGAGGCGACCGCTTGACGTTCGAGGCACTGGAGCGTGGCGCACTGGATCTTGTGCATAAGCCGGAGGTGCTGCCGCTCGAGCGGGACGCGCACGAGGCGTTGCGCCGCAAGGTCCGGCTGCTCGCCGACGTTCCTGTGATCCAACACGTCGCGGGGCGCCGCCGGCGGCGTGCGGCGATGCGCCACGAAACGACGGAGGCGCGCCGTGAGCCGGAACGCAAGATTGTGGCCGTGTGCTCCTCGACGGGCGGCCCGCACGCGTTGCCGCGGCTGCTGGGGCCGTTGCCCGCTCATTTCCCGGTAGGCATTGTCGTCGTTCAGCATATTACTGCCGGCTTTGGCGACGGCTTCGCACGTTGGCTCAACGAAGAGATTGCGCTCACGGTGCGTGTGCCGCACAACGGCGAGCGTGTCGAGCCCGGTACGGTGCTGCTGGCGCCAGACGGAAAGCACATGCGCGTCACTCCGTCGGGAACAGTACACCTTGACGAGGGAAAGCCCATTGATGGCCACCTCCCTTCGGGGAATGCGCTGCTCGAGAGTGTCGCGACGGTGTACGGCGACCGCGCCGTCGGCGTCATCCTGACCGGGATGCAGTCCGACGGCGCGCGCGGCTTGCTCGCCATTCGAGAAGCCGGCGGCGTCACCTACGCACAAGACGAAGGCACGTCCATTGTGTACG
>SKZP01000367.1 GCA_007127275.1 Planctomycetota bacterium | reverse complement strand
CGGCCACCGTTCGCGACCAGCGGATACGGCAACTGATTCCAGTCGACGTGCATCTCGACCGGCTCGATCTCCAGCGAAAACTCGATCTCGCCGCCGCTTTGCAACTGAAACGTCGAAAGATGCAGGCGGCCGCGGCCGGAGATGTTGTAGTCTCGCACGATCTCCTTGCCGACCTCGGGAAGGGCGTCGTAGAGCGCCGGCGTCAACTCGACGATCGGTGAGGCAACGTTGACGGTCAGGCCGAAGCTGCCGTCCTGGTAGAACACCGTGCTCGGCATTTCGAGCTCGACGGCTCCTGAGCGCGACTGCGGCAGGGCGAGCGTCTCGGTTAGCGACCACGACTCGCCCCAGCCGGCGAGAGTCCCGGCGCCGCGAAACAACGGCATGGGAAAGCCGGAGAACTCCGCCTGCACGTCGCGCATCCATACGGTGAGATGGGGGTCGCTGCGTGCGGGAATTATGAAGTCGGCGTCGGCGAGCCCGGCGGGGCGAAACGTCTCGAAGAGGTCGCGCAGATCTCTCGAGACCTGCGGCGAAAGGTGCAGCGCGTCGACGAAGGCGTCGTCGACCAGCACGTCGCGGGCGCGCACCGAAAACGACTCCTCGGATCGCTCGGTATCCAGCTCGGTGACGAGCACGTCGAGGCGCACGCGCCCCGGCCCGTAACGACCCATTAGCGACACGTGCGTCCAAAGCGCCTCCGGCGGTTGCGTCTCATCCGGATACCACGCCTCGGGATTGCGCCGCAAAAAGTCGCCAACCTCCCACGCCTCATTGAGCTCTGGCGTGCCCGGATACGGACGGTTGGTTAGCACGACGTGGCCGGTAACCTCGCGCACGGGGACGGGAAACTCGCGATAGGCGAGGTTTGCGTCGATGATCGAGATGCGTGCGTCGATGCCGGCCGGTTTTCCCGGGGCGACGAAGACGCCGCCTTCGAGTTCCACCTCGAGGTGCGGCTCGAGTTCGGGGGCGTAGCGCTCCGTCCATGCGGGGGAGATCGCCACGAAATCTTCAATGGCGCCGCGCAACTCGGGGGAGAGTTGCGCGAGCACGCCGCGGTTGACGGTGAGGTGGCGGTTGACGGAGTTGATCCGCAGGTGGCGGTGCGCAAGATCGATCGTTCCGCCGACGAAGAAGCGCCCCCAGGACTCGCTGTCGCTGTAGCCGCGGATGGCCATGATGTCGGCGGTTTCGGTGGGCCGCAGCGAAACGCTTAGGTCGTCAATGCGGTGCGGCACCTCGCGAGAGAAGAACTGCGGATGTTCGACGATCAGCCGGGCATTGTGGATCTCCACCGGCGGAACGCGCCATTGCTCCTCCTCGTCCTCTTCCTCGTCGTCGTCGGCCCGCAAGATGGCCTCGTCGATGAGCGTGCCGTCGGCGTCGAAGCGCACGTATACCTCGGCTCCGACGACACGGATTGCCGAGAAGCGCGGTTGCGGGTCGAGCGTAAGCAGGCTGCCGAGGGTTGCCCACCAGTCGGGCACGACCTCCAGCGTCGGCACCCGAACGAGGCGCTCGCCACGCCCGCGAGTCCCGAGTCGAGGCAACGCATAAATTTCGAGCCCCTGGACTTCGAGGCCGCCGGCGAAGGTGAAGCTCGCTTCGTCAATTGAGACGTCGCTGATCACGACATCCTGCATCAGCTCCATCAACAGGGCGCGCAACTGCCGCGGATGGGTGTAGGCTTGGTACAGATAGGCGCCGCTGATCGAGACGACGACGAGAAAGATGAAGGCGATGCGGAAGAGCCACCAGTACCACGGCGTGCGCGCTGCACGCACGCGGCGCAGACCGACCGCCTCCGCTTCGAGCACGGCAAGCTCGCGCTCGCGCCAGCGACGAAACGGCATCATCCGTGTCCGCAGGGAGCGCCGCGTCTTCGGCGATTGGATGCGACCCGACACAGCCATGGAAGTCGTCGTGCAACGTAGCGAAACGGTTCGAGCAACGAGAGGCCCGAGCGTAGCGGTTTTCTCAGTCTATCCGCCGGCGGCGCCGTGCGACACCTTCGGACCCGGCAAAGAATCACCTCCCGTTCACGGCTTCGCTCGCAATGAACAACGGGACGTGATTCAGGAGCGAGCGTACGGGCGTCGCTCGGGGGGAGCTCCGGCTCGCTCGTCCCGCGCTCCGCTCGCCGGGGAAACGCTACCGGCGGGCCAGGGGCGACTCAGTCCTTGTGGAGCGCGTTGACGAACGGCTCTGCCTCGTCGCCGAGTTCGCGCCGCAGGAACGTAGCAAGCGAACTCGGCGAAAAGAACTCCTCGTTCTGCCCGTCGTGTAACACGCCGCCGCCGAGATCGAGGCAGGCGGCGAGCGTCAACACCTGCAACAGGCGCATGCCCGAGCCGCGGTCGGATTGGACCGAGCAGTAGAAGCTCTGTCGGGCAAGCCGCAGGTTGTTCTTGATCGCCTGGATGTCGTCGTCGTCCTCGTCGGCCCCTTCGAAGCCGAACAGCAACGACGTTGCCGCTCCTTTGACGAGGCTTTGCTCGGCGGTGACGTCGAGCACGACCATCTGCTGGTCGAGCATCGTGTCCGCCTCCTCGGTCGCATCCGGCTCCAGCGAGATGAACCAGCGTCCCGTCGCCGCCTCCTCGGGAGAGTCGCTTAGCAACGTAACCGGCAGGCCGAAGGCGAGGAGCCGGTCGCGCAGTTCGTCCATGCGGATCGGTTCCTCGCGATTGGTATAGACGGTGACTTCCAGCATAATGGTTCCGGGGCGAAGGGAGCAGACGAGGACGCGCAGGGTGGGTCGCACAACCGCTTAGGATAATGCATGTCCGCCGACGCTGCGAGTCCTTCGTGCAACTTCCGTGCATTCCGCAGACGGGGAAGTCGGGCACGTGCCCACGGGCTGTAGGCTGCGGCCTGCCGCCCGTGGGTTCCGGTACTCGGTGACGCGCTCCCTGCGGGCTGCAGGCTGCGCCCCGTGGGTCAAGTGCCGGAGATGCACGGACCCACGGGCCGCGGCCCGTG
>SKZP01000418.1 GCA_007127275.1 Planctomycetota bacterium | reverse complement strand
CAAGGTCCACGTTTCGGGCCGTGGTGCGGACGGATCGAGGCGTCATGATGGGATCGCGGACCGTTCGAGGCGTTCGAACCGCGACCCGTTGCGTCATCGCACCGTGCGGTCGGAGCTGCCGGGAACCGGACGTCGGCGCGTAACGCGTCGGTGCGAGCGAGAGCGATGCGAGTGGGAGGCGAGCTCATGACCACGGACGAGCTCCAGGCCGGCCGGACGGCCGACGCACCGTCGGAGTTGGGTGCCACCGGCTGGAAGGCGGCAGCGACGCGCGTGGTCGCCGAGCTCAAGCGAGACGTTCGCCTCGCTGCCTCCTCCGGGCGCCTGCAAGCCGAGATCCGTACCCGGGATCACAAGAGCGACCCCGCCTACCTACTGTTTCTTTGCCTCGCCCGCACCGGCCGGCTCAATCAACTTCTCGCGGACTCGCTGGTGCGCGAAGAGGCCGTCCATAACGTTAGCGAACTCAACGTCGTGCGCATCCTTCACGGCGCCCGCGGCGAGGTCGTGCCGCGCCACCTGATCGAGGAGCGATTGGTCTGGGTCGAGACGCACCTCGACGTGACGCTGCGCAACCTGCAAGCGCGCGGCCTGATCGAGCCGGACATCCAAGGCTACCGGGCGACTGAGCAAGGCGCGGCGGTGGCGGAACGTTCACTGCACGACGACAGGAACCACGTCGCCGAGCTTAGCGAACTCTTCGAAGGGATCGACCTCCACCAATCACTCGCCACCCTAGAGCGAATCCACGAGTGCTACGCCCGCGCCGGCATCCCGTTCGCCTAACGTGGTGACAGGTTGCAGCCTCCTTGGGTTGCTGCGCTCGGCAATTCGAGGCACGGGCGGGCCGGCACCTTGCGCATCACCACCCAACGCATTTCTCCTTGTATGTCCGTCGCCGCGAGGGGTAGCATGCGACGTCAGCGTTCTTCGCTTCTTTGTCCCACGGGTTGGCGGCTTGCCTTGACATGGACCACTTGCTCGCCATTTTGAAGCGACACCAGCGTTTTCTTCTCGTGGTCGTACCTACGGTCTTGGGAGGGCTGGTGATTTATTCGTTGATGGTACCCTCGGCGCGCGAGCAGGCGCAGGACTCGCAACGGGTTGCGCGTGCGGCGCAGAGTCGGATCATCGACGAGGCCAGGGAGGCGCTGCAGGAGATTGCGTCGGTGCGTGAGGATGCGAGTCTTACCGACACGATCGTTGCCAACCGACGCAAGCTCGTAGAGTTGGAAGCGCACAAAGATTCGCTGCTCACGACGCTCGCCTATCAGCCGCCTCCGGATTTCCGTCTGCCGGAGGACGAGGTGTTCGAGCATCCTGCAGACTACCAGCATTGGTTCGGCCACTTCTTGCATGACTTGCGGGACGAGTTTCGCAACGACCCCGCCTATTCCGTGGTGCGCAGCCCGGACCTGCGCGACGCCAACCTGCTCGACGCGCTTGGTCTCGACACGTACCTCGACGAGGCGGGCGCCTGGGCCGGCGTGGTCGAGCCTGCGCCGGATACGGGTCGCGGCGTGGGGACGTTTCTGCGGCGTGGCCCGAGCGGTCCGCGTCGCCCGGCGCCATTGAGCCCGGGGGATGCGGGCGCGGACGCTGCCGAGGAGTCGCCCGAGGCGCGCGCCAAGCGCGAAATGGAGGCGGCGCGGGCCGAGACACAGTTGCGGCTTTTGCTGCTTAGCATGGTTGTGAAAGTGATCCAGGCCGGCTTCGTCGAAGAGTCGCTGCGCATTCAGAACGTCGAATTCATTCCGCGTGGCGGGGATACGACGAACCGCTTCAACGTCTCCACTGAGGAAGCCTGCTTCTTTCGCCCCATTCGGCTTTTCGTCGAGGTGGAGGCGACCGAGGCTGCGTTGATGGATTTCCTCAACGGTTGCATCGAGCCGGGAGAGGACCGCCAGTTTCTTTCGCTGGACCGTTTCCGGTTGATTGCCGAAGAGGCGCTGCTGGCCGAGCCACAGTCGGACCGCGTGCGCGCCGAGGTGGAGTTTCTCGGCTTCTTGATCGACCCGGAGCAACCGTTCCAAGAAGAAGAGGAGGAGGCCAACGTGGCGACGGGGTCGCGCCTCATTCCCCGTTGACGCCACGGTGGCCACCGCCACATTCGCTGCCTGTGATGGATGGATGCTTGATCGGAGGGGTGCGCAATGCTTCTGGTTGCTTACGCTTTGGCGCTGCTGACGGTGTTGGCCGCGGCGTATGCCTTCGTCAAGCCGTACACAAAGGAAAAGTTTTTCTTCCTCGGCGTTGCCGCGGTGCACCTTTTGGCGGTGCTGTTCGCTGCTCCGGCGGCGCCGGGCTCGGTCGCGGAGGAGCTTGAGCGGGCGGAGCAACAGCGTGTGGCGACCGAGCCGGACGAGCGCTTCGACAGTTTCTTGCATCAGTTGCGGGGCGAGGTTCGGCAAGGCCACGCCGCCGAGGCGCCGGTGGTCGCCGAGGCGACGGTGAGCGACCCGATCGGCGAGGTTCTCGAGGAGTCGTATCCGCTTGTTGAGGGCGGCAAGCCGTTGTACTTCCGCGAAATCGTCGTCGGGCCGCTGGGCCGTGTCGTGCTAGATCCGCCGGCAACACCTGGCGTGGACGTTGTCACCACCTGGACGCCGCTGGGGCCGGAACTGCCGCGGCTGACGCACCGTCAACCGTTGGGGGTGCTGGATCCCATGCCGGGCCAGGCGCTGCCGGAGGATTGAGTGCCATGGAATCCGTGACGCACCACAGCCTTCGCACGTCGCAGACGCTACGCGGAAGCCGGGCACTGCTTGCCGGGTTCTTGCTCGTCTCGCTGATGTCGTTCGCGCATGCGGATTGGATCGAGATCGGCGGCGGTACGCTGATCCGCGGCGAGGTGGCCTTTCAGTCGGACTCGCACACGTATGTTCGGCTTGCCGACGGCAGCCTGGTCACGCTGCGGCTCAACGAGGTCGTCGCCGTGGAGAGGGAATTGCCGTTGGCCGAGCGGCTCGAACGTATCGAGGCGGAGTTG
>SKZP01000263.1 GCA_007127275.1 Planctomycetota bacterium | reverse complement strand
GGCGCCTGCAGATGATTCTCGCCGAGGTCGAGGTGGACCCGGGGCTTTCCGACGACCGCCGGGTTCAAAAGATCGCGCAGGATGCGCGTACAAAGATCGGCGACTTGCGAGAAGCTGGTGAGAAGGCGCTTTCCGAGGCAGAGAAGGTCGTCGGAGCCGAGCAAAGGCAGACATTGCAAACGGCGCTTCGGAAGTTACGTGCGTATGCGGAGAGCACGCCGCTGTTCGAGCATGAGGAACGCGTGGCCGCGGAGCTTCAGCGGCTGGAGGCGTTGCTTGCCCGCTACGAAGAAGCGGTAGCGAAGCGAAGCGACTTGCTGGACCAAACGAATCGTATCGCGAATCTACCCGCATCGGTGACCTTTGAAACGCTGGAAGCACGAATCGAGAACGCGGAGGCGCTGCTCGCCCGCATCGAGGCCTACCGTGACGAGTACGCCTTTCTGGATTTCTCCAACGCCCACCGCCGGGCACGACTGGCAAGGGAGAATGCCGAGAGCCGCCTGGAGATCGAACGGCGTATCCATGAATGGCTCGAGGTCTCGCACCGCGTCGAGGGGAAGACGGAGGCGCAACGGCTGCTGCATGAGTTGCGCGGCGAGCTTGCCGAGGAGGAGCTTGCGGAGTACGCGCCGCGGTTGCAACCGGCGGTGGCGGCGCTGGAGCGGGAGATCGACTGGGCGCGCTTCGTGCTGCCGCCGAGCTACGACGGGCTGCCGTGGCAAGTACGCGACGCCCGGGGCGCGCTGTCCGGGCCGCTTTCCCTCACGGAGGTGCTCGGCGAACGGCAAGCGGTTGCACACGCCGGCGCGGTCACACAGTCCCGCTTCAGCGCGGACGGCGCCTATCTTACGACCGTCGGCACCGAGGGGACGGTCAAGCTGTGGCATTACGACGACGGAGCCGGGCGCTGGGTCGAGATGCGCTCCTTCGGTCCGTTCGACGAGCCGGAGTCTTTGCGCGCCGCGTTCGTGCTCGTTCCGCCGGAGCCCTCCGAAGACGAGGGAGATGAGGTCGAGCAAGAGGTCGAGCCCGTGCCACACGTGGTGATTGCCGAGCCGGATCTTGTGCGCCTCTACGACGCGGCGAGCCGGGAAGAGGTGGCGAGCTTCGGCGGACACCGCCGGCGAATTCGGGACATCGCGGTCTCGCCGGACGGTCGGCTGCTTGCCACGGGCAGTGCGGATCACACGGTACGCATTTTCCAGCTCAACGACCCCGGGGCCTCGCCGCGGGAAATCAGCGCTGGCGGCGGTGCGGTGACCGCGGTTGCCTTCGCACCGGCGAGTCGCGACATGTGGGAGCGAACGGGGGAGACGGGGCGCATGCTGGTCACCGGCAATGCCTCGGCGGAGATGCGCACGTGGCGGGTCAGTACCGGCTCACCCGGCCGCTCTCGCCTTTCGAGCGACGGACATCACGGCGAGATTGCGGAGTTGCACATCTCGGCGAACGGCGACCGCATGGTGGTACGCGGGGCGCGTGGCTGGGCTCTTGTCGGAACCACGGGGACGGGCAACTTCCGTGAACTCGAGGGGCACGACGGCGACGTCCGTTCCGTCGGCCTCGCCGGTACCACCGTGGTCAGCGGCGGCGCCGACGGCACCGTGCGACTCTGGAATCTCGCCAACGGCCAACTGGACAATACCCTTGAGCCCGAGAGGGTCGGAAAGGACGAGATCACCTGCGTGTCCCTGACGCCGGACGGGCGCAAGGTCTGGGCGCATCTGTCGCACAGCGGTGCACAGCGCTGGATGGCCACGGGAAGCGCTTTGCCGGAGGAGCCCTCGCTGGGTCACCGGCAACGCCTCGTCGAGCTTGCGCTTGCGCCGACGGAAGAGAGCGACACCGAAAACGGTGCGGCGCGAATACTCAGCTTCGGTGCTGGCGGAGAACTCCACGAGTGGTCGGTCGCCGCCGGCGAGACGGGCTCGCACCGCGGCGCACTGCGGTCGGCGGAAGCGCTCGTCGGCGGTGGGTGGGCCCACGGCGAAGACGGGCTCGAGGCGATCTACGTCCGTGCGGACCGCTTCGTGCGCGTAGCCGACGTGCGTTTCGGCCGCTCCTTCTCCTACCGTGAGTTCGACTCGGCGGCGCGGCAACCGAACACGGCGCGAATGCTGCCGGACAGGCGCACCGTGGCCGTCGCCGAGGGGACACGTTCGCCGCGCATCATGTTGCTGGACGTGCGGACGGGTCGACGGATTGCGGTGCTGGAAGGGGCCCACCGCAGCGACATTGTCTCCCTTGCCGTATCCGCCGACGGCAGGCGCTTGGCCAGCGGTTCGAGCGACGGCCTTGCCGTGGTTTGGGATCTCGACGCGCAAGAGGCAGTGGCCGAGTGCCGAAGCCGCATGCGTGGCGAGGTACGCGCGCTGGCACTCAACGCCGATGGCACGAGATTGCTCGCCGGCACCGCCGAGGAGAGCCGCGGCAACACCGTCGGCACCCTGCACCTTTTTGACGCGGAAACCGGCGAGGCCGACCGCGGCTTCGAGTCTCGGCACGAAAGCCCGCTGACCGCCGCCGCGTTCCTCCCCGGCGAGGCCGGCAACGTCGTGTTCGCAACGGCATCCGGTGAGCTTCACGTAAAAACACTCGAGGACGACCAAGCCGAGGCCGAGTTTTCGCAAACGTTGTCGTTCGGCTTTGCCGGAGACCACGTCACGGTTTTTGCGCCGAGCGCCGACGGAGCGTCGTTGTATGTCGGTACCGCCCGAGGCCTCCTTTTGCGCTACGCCGTCGAGTGAACAACCAACCGCGACACCGTAGCCACGGTTCGTACAGTGGCAACCAGTGTGACTAGGTAAGGAGCCGCGGAACTCGGCTGTGCTTCGTAGTCGTCGGTTGTGTTGCTCGCCTGCGCGGCTCACCTTCCTCCCCTCGCAAGCCCACGGGCTTCGCCCGTGGGTCGAACCGTGATTCGCGTGCGACCCACGGGCGAAGCCCGTGGGCTTGGGGGAGGGGCACAAATCCCGCGTTGTAGGCTTGAG
>SKZP01000257.1 GCA_007127275.1 Planctomycetota bacterium | reverse complement strand
CACGGCACTGGCGACCGATGCGGTGACGGTGAGGCGGTCGATGCGCTGCTGCACCCCTTCGAGCTTTTCCTCTAGCTTGCGCTTGTCCTCGCCCAACTGCGCGAGGCGGGTCTGCTCGATCTTGTACGCGCGGAACAACGTCGAGCGGCCGACCTCGGCGCGCGGCGCTTGCGGACTGCGACCGGCACGCAAAAGCTCGAGGTCCTCGAAAAGCAACTCGAAAGTGGGGTAGCGGTCCGCCGGCTTCTTCGCCATCATTTTGTCGAGGACGTGGGCCACCGACTCGGGAAGCTTCGGATTGAGCGTCTTCGGATTGGGTGGCGACTCCTTGACGTGCTTGAGCATCACCGTCGAGCCACTGCCCTCGAACGGTGGGCTGCCGGTGACCATGTGGTAGAAGGTCGCGCCGAGGCTGTAGACGTCCGAGCGCCAGTCAACGTGCTCCTCCCCCATCGCCTGCTCGGGGCTGATGTAGTCCGGCGTGCCGAGCACCATCCCTTCGTAACCGAGTTCCTTGTCGAGCTTCGACTTGACGAAGCCGAAGTCGCCGAGCTTGGCGACGTTCTGGCGCGTCACAATGATGTTGCTCGGTTTGACGTCCCGGTGGACAATGTCGTAGTCCTTGTAGTAGCGGATGGCGCGGACCATCTGGATGAGGATGTGGATGGCTTCGGTGATCTCAAAGGCGCCGCGCTCCTCGATCAGTTGCTCGACGGTCTTGCCGGGGACGTACTCCATGGAGAAGTAGTAGTAGTGTCCCTCCTTGCCAACGTCATAGACCTGGATGAGGTTCTGGTGGGAGAGCTTGCCGACAACACGGGCCTCGAGAATGAAGCGCTTGCGAAACTCGTCGTCGGTGATCCAGTGCGGGTGCAGCACTTTTAGCGCGACAAGCCGGTTCATCGTGACCTGGCGCGCCTTGTAAACGACCCCGAGGCCGCCCTCGCCGAGGGTGCCGAGCAACTCGTAGCCGGGGATGTCGACCCCTTCCTTCTTCTGCTTCTCGCGGAGGTGGCGCTCGCGCTGCTTGGTGATCGCCTTGACTTCCAGCGAGGTCATGTGGCCGCGGTCGACGAGGCACTGCTCGAGGTGCAGCCGCCGACCCTTCTCCTCCTGCTCGGCCACGTAGGTGCGCACCTCGTCGAGCACTTCACGGGAGATCAAGCCGTTACGCACGGCAAGCTCGCCGAAGTCGTAGGGGTCAACCGGTACGACGGCGGCGGTACCGCGTTCGGACGAGGAGCGCTCCAACGTGGTTTCATCCGCGTCGGTGAACGTCTGCTGTGGATGATATTGTTGTCCGTCTTTTGCACTCATCACACACCCGCGACATTCGCCGCCACCCATGAAACTCAAAAGCGTGCACGTCCCTCACCCAAGGCGGCAATCATACCGCGTGCGCCGCACCCTGCCAAGCCGTCGCCGGGTTCAGTCGACCCTCGACCCTGCGTGACTTGACACGCCTGGACCGGCGAGGGAGAGTTGCACGCACGCCGGTCGCTTGGAGGGGCCAGGTAAGCGCTTCCGCACCTTGAGTGTCATGAGCGAAGGCCGTGCAGGGCAACGAGCACAGCCGAGCACAGCCACTCAATGTGGGAGGCTACCTCCCGGCACCTCCCGTCCGGACGCAGTGAACAACATACCTGTGCCTGGGCGCCAGATCGCTCGGGCGAATGCAGCGACGGACGGACACATATGGCCGAGGAAACGAAGAAGGTGTTTCTGACCTTCCCGCAAAAGATCATCAAAGAGCCGATTGTGTATACGATCGGTCACAAGTATCAGGTGATCACGAATATTCGCGGCGCCTCGGTCACCGACGAAGTAGGTCTCGTCGCGCTCGAACTGATCGGCGAACCGGCCGAGATCGAGAAGGCGATCAACTACATGCTCGAGCAAGGTGTCAAAGTGGAGCCGATGGACACCGCCGGGTAGGGCGACCACGCAGGTCCCTACATTTTTCGAAGCGCCGAAAAGGCGTTGAAGCCGGCCAGCGTGTCAGCCGGGCGCGCTGGGCATAGGTCGAACACGTTCGGTAGTGCGTTTCGGACCCATAAACAGAACGCGGCGCGGGGCGGGTTGTGTGCCCGTGCGCGAAATGCCGCGGCTGCCGCATGCCCCCGGGCTACCCTCGTTCACTCCTTTTGCGGCTAACGTTGCGCACGCCCCTTCGAGGCAGACCGACGTGCTTCCGTGCGTTCCCTCGAAGAGCTTGTCCCCGCCGCTCGCCAAATTGCCTGCATCATGTCCATGCTCGGTACGACCGAACCAATTCGTTCCTCGTACTCTGCCGTCGCGAGCGAGCGCTGGCATCGGCGCTGGGCGCGCACGGTCTTCTCGCTTGATCTTCGCTCGCTCGCCCTGATGCGCATCGCGATGGGGCTTTTGCTCCTCTACGACGCGCTCGTCATGCGCCTGCCGGTCATTGTGCGGACGCACAGCGATCATGGGGTGATGCCGAGGGAGGTGCTTACCCGCAGTCATTTTCTCTTCGAGCCGTATTCATGGTCGCTCTACATGTTGAACGGTACGCCGGCCTACGCGACGCTGCTGTGCCTACTGACCGCCGCTGCGGCTTTCTGGCTGCTGCTTGGCTACCGAACGCGACTCGCCACCTTCGTGTGCTTCGTGCTGCAGTACTCAGTCGTCGTACGCAATCCCCTGGCAAGCGACGCGGGGGACAATGTGCTGTGGTTGATGCTGTTCTGGTCGTTGTTCTTGCCGCTGGGGGCGCGCGCTTCGCTGGATCGCGTCCGCTTCCTCGCACGGGGCGGCGACGACGTGCTGCAGCGTGAGTCTCACACGTCCAGCTGGGTAAGTGCTGCGACCTTCGTGCTGATTGCGCAGTTGATCCTGATCTATTGGATGAGCCTGCCACACAAGATGAGCGACACCTGGCTTTCCGAGGGAACCGCGCTGCAGGCGGCGCTTCATCTGGGCTCCCATGCCAGGGACACGGCATCCCTACTCCGCGACTTCGACGAACTCACCCGTGT
>SKZP01000564.1 GCA_007127275.1 Planctomycetota bacterium | reverse complement strand
GACTTGACGCCAGGCGGGTGGTATCAGCTTGTCGGCAATGCTGGCGGCACGATTACGCGGTGCGATTCGCCGGAGGCGCTCGACGTGACGTGGGAGATCGGTGGGGTGGAAAGTTGGCTTCGCGTGTACGTTGCGCCCGACGAGGCGGGGGGTGCGCGGCTGACGCTCGAGCACATTGCGCTTCGAAAAGACACCGACGAATTTCTCGAACAATTCGGCCCCGGCGCAGGGGGCGTCGGCTGGGACCTCGCGCTTCACGGCCTTGCATTGCACATGGCGAATCCGGAACTCGTGCTTGACCCCGCGGAGTTTCAGGCATGGACACAGTCCGAGCCGGGCAAGGCGTTCCTTCGCCGCAGCGCCGAGGCCTGGGGGGAAGCCGACGCCGGCTCCGGCACCGAGGCGGACGACGCCAAGGCGCGGGCCGAGCGGACGTTTGCGTTTTATTCCGCAGGCGAATAACGCACACCGTCGACGCCTACGGAATTTTCGTTCGACGTCCAACCGCGCGACCCGGATCATATGTCTGGAGCCCGAGGCTCCGGACAACGGAACGCACGCGGAAGACCCGGCACGAGGGTGCGGAGTACACCGGGCCGTTTTGTCGAGAGTCCGTCGAATCACGCTGGAACCAAGGCAGCCGATGTGCTATGACGGCTGTACGTATCTCAAATGGGGTCGGTGCGCGGGTTGACCGTGGCCGTTACGGAGATCATCGTCAGACACGGTGGAGGCCGGAGGTATTGGGACGGAGCAATTATGGTTCGCATTTTGCTGGTCGATGATCATCGAATCCTTCGTCAGGCGCTCGCTCGGATGCTCGACACAGTAGAGGATTTCGAGGTCGTGGGGGAAGCGGCCGACGGCGAAGAGGCGATCGCACTGGCTAGAACGCGTCGGCCCGATGTGATCCTTATGGATGTTTCCATGCCGCGGCTGAACGGAATCGACGCGACGAAGCGGATTCACGAGGAAACCCCGGGCGTGCGCATCATCGGACTCTCCATGCACGACGACGCGAACGTCAAGGCGTCGATGCGTCAGGCCGGCGCCTTCTGCCACATCGGCAAAGGCGGCCCGCTCGACGTGCTGTTCGCGGCAATCCGCGGCGAGCCGGTCGAAGGCGGGCGCGCGGGAGAATAGCTTCGGTAGGCGCCGCCAGGCTCCGGCGATCGCCGCATTGCGTGAATGCCCGACCTCGACGCTGCTTGAATCCCTGGCTTTCCCTTCCCACGGTTGCCTAGTTTCGGATACAATGGTCGCTCCCGTCGCTAATGAGCGATTCTTGTGGACCTTCACAGTTTTGAGGACCTCCTACCGCTCGAGTTTCGCATATGGGTACGGCAATCCACTATTGTCGGGTCTCGGGAAAGCGAATTTCCGCCGAAGACTTTTTCCGCGGCGACGCCGTGGAGTGGAAGGGGTACACCTACAGTAAGGAGCACGTGCCGCAGGAAGCGCGGGAGGCGCAACGGCGTGGCATGTCGTTGTTGCCCGGCGACCTCGTCGACGAAACCGGCGAGGGAAGTGCACTGACGCGGCGGTTGAGCGAATCCTCGGGCACGAAGCCGCGGCGGGGGACCGAGGGCGTCTCAGGACGCAGAGCGACCCCCTCGGCACGACGAAATGTCTCCAGCTCGGCGCGCCAGCGCATCGGTACCGGTCGCGTCGCCACCTCGTCACGACGCCGGCAAACGGCGAAGATCCCCCTCGATGCGGCCTCCGCCAACGAGGCGCCAACGCCCACCACGGCCACGCCCGTCCCCTCGTTGGAGCGCGGCCGCTCGGCGATGATCAAGGTAATGGTCACGGCAATCGTTCTCGGCGTCGTCGTGTCCGTCGCAATTGTCGTCCTGAGTTCGCGCTCCGGCGATCGCCGCACGACCGAAAGCGGTAGCAATGTCGGTGCGGCCGGCACCGGTGGCAAGGAGTCGGACGCAGCCGTCCGCAAGTGGCTCGACGAGCTCGACCGAATCGGCTCTCGCCTCGAAAGGCTCGACGAAGAGGCCGGCGCCGGTGCGCATACCTCCCAGGCGGCGCAACACCTCCTCGCGCGCGGCCTCGAATTGCGCGAAGAAGCCGGCACCCTCCGCGAAGAACACCACCTTCCCGAGGACGCCTCGCAGCGCCTCGACGCCCAGCTCGACTCGCTCGCCGCGCACGCCCTCGCGCGGCACCTCGAGTCTGTGCGCGCAGCATGCTGGGAGCGAATCGCCGCCGCCGACCTCGAGGGCCTCCAGTCGTTGTTGCGCCGCGTCCGTAATGGGCAGCGCCCCGAGTTGCTGCCGGAGCACTTGCTCGCCTTCGAGACGGTGCAGGCTCGGCTTGCCGAGTTGACGCGGGAAGTGGAGAACGTTGCGCAGTCGCTGCACGGGCACTCCGAGGGGGTGCGCGAACAAGCGGTGCGGTTGCTGGCGCTACAGGCGCCCAGTGAGGCGGTGGCTGCCCAGGCGACTCGCACGCCGCCTCCATGGAGCGAACTCGACGCACTTTACGACAAGCTCGCGGCGTTCGACGAATCCTCCCGCGATCGCGAGGCGACGCCGCCTTTGCTCGTCGAGCTTCATGCCTCGGTGGCCGAGCCGTTGGCCCGCGCCTCGCGTGCACGCCTCGCGGCCGACTTGAAGGGTGTGCGCGACTGGAATGCCGTCGACGATTCGTACCGGTGGGTGGCCCGTGCCGAGCGCGCCATTCGCCACTTGCCGGAGCAAAACCCCGAGGCGCATCGACTGCGCGAACTGGTCGGCGAGGCCCAGTTGCCATTGTACGAGCGCGTGCAACGCACCGCCGAGGGACTGCACGATTTCGCGCGGGGGCGCCACCGCCTTGAGGAACTCTTCGCTCTGCCCGACGAATACGCCCCGGCGCTCTTCGCCGAGGCACACGAAACGCCGGACGGTTTCGGCCCGTTTCGCCGCGCCCGCTCCGCGCTGATTGACGCGCTTTCCAAGCACATACTGGATACGGCCGAGGGCTTCGAGCGCATCGGTGAACAGGTT
>SKZP01000524.1 GCA_007127275.1 Planctomycetota bacterium | reverse complement strand
TCGGTACCGTATACGATCACGCAAAAATGCACACCGTCGTCCAAGCTGCGCAGCGTCCGCTTGAGCTCTTCGCGAGCGAGCTCGAAGCGGTTGGTGATTTGATCCCAGGGCAGTTGGTCTTCCTCCTCTTGCTGTCCGCCGCCGGTGACCGGACCGCGCATCTCGTCGCGCTCCCCTTCGGTCAGCGGAATGAGCATTGAGCAGGAGAAGTCGATGAGAAAGGCAATGCGATCGCCGATCGCCGGGACGTTGAAGAACTGCACACCGGACTGGCCGCCGCCCGAGGGATCCCGCTGTGAGCTGCCGCGTTCGAGGACTTGCCGCCACGTCTCCGCGTCCTCCCAGGCCATTGGTTCGCCGAACGCCTCCTTGAGGTGACGGGCAATCACCAGTTTCGAACGCTCGGGCAGGCGGCGGTCCTCGAAGGCATCGATGAGCAGCCCGGCCGCTTCCTTGTAGCGCTCCGTTTCCATCTCGTGACGCAAGCGGTAAATGACCGAGGCGGCCGACTCCACCTGGAGGATACGCGCAATCCCGCGAGGTTGGCGGCGATCACTCAGCGAGTCGATGACGACGTCAAGCGCCTCGTTGCGACCGGCGCGGGCGAGCGCCTCCAAGGTGGCGGCACCGACGAACGGGTCGAGCCGGCGCTGCTCGAAGGTCTCTAGCACCTCCTCGACGTTATCCCAGACGCGCGCCTGTTGCCCGTGAAACCAAAGCCAGCTGTGCTCGGCCGAGTTGTGTCGCTCGAGCATTTGCGCCCACTTGTCGATAGACTCCGAGTGGCGGCCGTAAAAGTGCCCGAGAATGTTGACCGTGGTGTAGCGGACGTGATCGTGCGGCTCGGCTTCTTGCTCGGGGCGGTTGTAACGTTCCATGAGCAAGTCAAAGCCCTCGGACTCGCGGAAGGCGGCCATCCGCTCCGTGGTGCGCGTGCGGATGAACAGCGAGGGGCGGCGCAGATCGCGTTCGTACCTTGCACGGGCCTCGCGGAACGAAGAGGGCGCCTGCTTCGTTTGCGCCTCCGCCCTCGCCGCCTGAGCGCCGTCGGCATGGACGGCATCCTGGGTGAAAAAGGCGCCCACGGCGAGCGCCACGGCAATCAAGCCAATCAAAAGGGTTACGCGCATGGCGACGTCTCCTCGGTAGGGTTGGAAGTCGGCGGGGGAGTGGACGGCATTCGATCAAAGGGAAAACAATGCACCGAAAACCAAGGAACGCACGGCACGGCGTGACCCTTCGTGCATCGATCGGAAAGGCCCAATCGACCTCTTCCATATGCAACGGCTCGCGGCTTGGGAACTGGTACCCCTACGCACAACGGCGTGCCGTGACCCTTGGTTACGACTGCCACAATACAGGGCGGCCGATATCGCGGCAATCCCATACGGCTGACGGGGCACCAATCAGCGTTCATGATCCCACGGTGGCGAACACACCCATATGAACCGAGCCCGCTGGCGGATCCCTCAAACAAGAATTCGAATTCGCGCCAGTTGAAACAAGCTCACAACTCGCATGCTTATGCTCGGAGGTTTTTGGCTACGGCGTCGCGTATGGCGTCGAGCGCGCGGCGGACGTGCTCGTCGGTGATCTGGTGATGGAAGACGAAGCGCATCCCGCGGCCGGGCAGGGCGATGACGCGGACTTGTTGCGCGGCGAGCGCCTCGACGATCGGCGTGTAGGCCTCCTCGTCATACGGCAGCCGCACAAAGACCATATTCGTCTCCGGCTCGGCCGCTTCGAGCCGCTCCTCGATGTCGAAGTGCTCGGCAATCTCGCGGATGCCAGCGGCGAAGTCGTGGGCGCGGCGGTGATCCTCGCCCAGCCACGTGGGGCCCTCCCGCAAGGCAACGAGGCCGGCGGCGGCGATCACCCCCGCTTGGCGCATCCCCCCGCCGAGCACCTTGCGGATCCGGCGCGCCTCGGTGATCGCCGCGCGGGAGCCGGCGAGCAGCGAGCCGACCGGGCCGCCGAGGCCTTTGGCGAGGCTGATCGAGACGGTGTCGGCGACCTCGGCAAACGCTTTGACCGGCTCGCCGGCGGCGTGGGCGGCGTTGAACAGCCGCGCGCCGTCGAGGTGCAGTTTCAGGCCGTGCTCGTCGCAGACCGTGCGCAACTCACGCATCCGCGTCAGGGGCACGACGGTGCCGCCATGCATGTTGTGGCTGTTCTCGACGCACAACAGCGTGGTGCGCGGAAAATGATCGTTGAGCGGGCGGATGTATTCGAGCACCGTCTCCGGCGAGATGCGACCGCGATCCGACGGAATCGGCCGCGGCTGCGCTCCGACAATCCACGCGGTGCCGCCCCCCTCGAACAGGTACGGATGGCTCGCCTCCTCCAGCAACACCTCGTCGCCGCGGCGCGCCTGCAGCGCAATCGCCACCACGTTGGCCATTGTGCCGCTGGGCAAGAACAGCGCCGCTTCCTGCCCGAGCCGTTCGGCACCGAGTGCCTGCAGTTCATGAACGGTCGGGTCTTCGTCGAACACATCGTCTCCGACCTTCGCCTGCGCCATCGCCTCACGCATGGCCGGCGTCGGCGCAGTCACGGTGTCGGAGCGAAAGTCGGCCACGGAAACAAGAGCGTCGGAGGTCGTCATACCGGTAGCACAACGGGAGGGGACTCACAGGTAGCGTGCACAGCATGGTACTGCGGCGACCGGCGCGCAACAACGAATTCGCAAGACCTACAGCTGGAACGAACTCCGCAGGGGGTGTTCTCAAGAGGTGCGGCGAGTTCTGCGGTTGAGGCGCCGGCTTGTGCTGTCGTCGGCGTCGTCGTTCGCTTCGCGGAGAGGGTCCCTGCGACGCTTCGTTTCCGGGTTCGCCGGCGGCACCGGCACCGGCACCGGATCCTGGGAGCCAGTCGCGGAACTGGAGGCAGAGCCGGACGCACTCTCTTCGGGGTAGCGCTCGTGTTGCGGTGCAAACGGGCGCCGTGGGGGCGGAGAAGGTGGCGGCGGTGGCGACGGCGGTGGCACCGTGTGCGGAATCTCG
>SKZP01000546.1 GCA_007127275.1 Planctomycetota bacterium | reverse complement strand
TTCGCCCGTGGGTCGCACGCGAATGTGGGTCGCACGCGAATGTGGGTCGCACGCGAATGTGGGTCGCACGCGAATCACGGTTCGACCCACGGGCGAAGCCCGTGGGCTTGGGGGAGGGGCGCAAATCACGCGCGTTGTTCGTGGAGGGGGCAGTGGGGGCGGTTAGTTGAGAATGGCCATTTCGCCGAAGACTTGGGGCGCGCTTAGCGTGGCGAGGTGATGCTCGTTGCCCTCGCGGTCGGTGCGGACGACGTCGACGTGGCCGTCCACCAGAATGTAGGCGGCCTCCCCCGGTGTGTCCTGCAAAAAGATGGTCTCGCCGGCGGCGGCATGTCGCTCGTTCGCCACGCCGGCTACGTTGATCAGGTTGTCGCGACTCAAACTGCTGAACAGCGGCGTGCGCTTGAGAATCAGCACGCGCTCGAAGGTGCTGATCCCCTGCGAGGCCACCTCGTGCCGGCGGTCGAGAGCCGCTTGCAACGTCGAGGTGACGAACGGGTTGCTCTCCTCGTGAATGGCCGCTTCGAGCACCTCGGTACGGATCGGACTGTGCGCGTCCATGGCGCTGTAGGCAATCAGCGCGCGCACGAACGGCTCGGGGTCTTCGAGGAACTCGCGCAGCTTCGCCTCGATCTCCTCGGGCAGCGTTGCGTAACGCTGCTGCAGCTTACTGAGAATGCGTAACGCATTGGGCTCGGTGAGGAAGAACTCGAGCGCCTCACTAACCTCGGCGGCCATGCTTTTGAAGAGCGCGGCTTGCGCGTCGATGAACCTACCGCCCCCCTGCGCCGTCGCCGCTAGGGTCAAGGGCCGCTCGAGTGCGTCTTCCTGTCCGGCGAGGAACGCGCCGAGCCGGGCGAGGCCCACCGCGGTCTCCTGCACCAACTCGAACAAGAACGCCTGTACCGTTGTGGCGAGCCGCGGCATGGAGCGGGTGAGCAGACTCAACAGCGCAAGATCCGCAAGGCGGCGCTTGCCGTCTTCGAGCGCGGCCGGTACGAGGTCGCGCCGCTCGAGCCTCGCAATGAGGGTCATCGCCGCGCTCCACTCGTGCAGCGGGTAGCGGTCGAGATGCTCGAGGAACTCGTCGATGGAGCGCCCTTTGAGGATTTGCAGCGCCTCGAGAGGCACCGAGCGCTTTCGTTCCGGCTCGGGCGGTTGCTGCTTCGCTTCGTCGCGGTCGACGACTCGCACGCCCGTGTGCGCCTCGCCGCTGCCCGGCAGCTTCGGGGCCCGCGAGATCGTTTGCGTCTCGGCCATCTTCGCCCCGTCGATCATCGCGGTAATATGTTGCGTCGTCGAGCTCTCTCCCTCGGCGTTGTCGCCCGGCGGAGGTCCCGGTGCCTTGCGCGTTTTCGTTTTCGTGGTGGCGGCGGGTCCGTCACCGGTGCGTGCCGTGCCGCGCAACTGGAATTCGCGGCTGGAGCAGTGCGGGCAGATCATGACCAGGCGCTCCTCGAATTCCCGGCCGTAGACGTTTCGGCCACATTCGAGGCACTGAAACCGCGAGTGGTCGAAAAAGTCGAGCACGGTGCGCGCCTGATCCGGCGTCAACGAATTGCTCATCACCGCCCACTCGCCGAAGGTGAGAGTGCGCGAATCCGGCGCGGCCTTGTAGTTGCGCACCATCTCCGTGGCCTGCTCGGGCTCGGCGAAGCCGGCCTTGACCACGAAGCGTTCCATCATCTCGGCTTTGTTCATCGCGGAGGCGGGGAGGGAGCGGCACAATGCGGTGGCAGCCCGTGCACGTTGTATCATGCGTACAACTCGAGCAACCAGTCGCGAAAGCCCCGGGGGCAGCCGGGCAGCCGGCTCGCCCAACGTTCGGAAGATCCGTCAACGTGCGAGTCCGACGGGCCGCGGCCCGTGGGCTTGAAATTACAGATCTCAATGCGCGGGTGGTTCGATTTTCTGGCCCAACATAAGCCGGCAGCAGCCCTGGAGTAAAGGCCCTCCCGCGCAAATTTGAATTTTGAAACGGTCGTTGAATTAGGCCCACGGGCCTTGCCCGTGGAACGCACCGTTACGGCGTTTCGACCCACGAGCGAAGCCCATGGGCGTGGCCGCCACGTTTCCACAAACGAAACCCCTTCGCGTTCGGGATTCGTAATTTCTGCCAAACCCACGGGCTGCGGCCCGTGGGTCAAAATGAGGATTGACCCACGGGCCGCAGCCCGTGTGCTTATTACGAATCCCGAGCGCGAACGGGTTTCGTTCGGAAGTAATGTTCTGACAGCTCCTTAGCGCAGCGTTGGAACGACGATGGGTTGCTCAGGCTCGTCGACGGCGTCGGTGAAGTCGCCGAGGTTGCGGATGATGCGGCGGTCGCTGAAGATGTCCAACAGCGTCAGCGACTGAATGGTGCGCAGCGTGACCAGTTGGTCCGTCCAACTTCGCGGGTGGCGGATCACGTGTTCAACAAGTTCCATGGCCGCGGCGTCGGTATCCCCCTCGGGGGAGGCGTCGGCGAGGCGCACGAGCTCTTGGAATCCGTAGACGTCGGCTTGCCACCAGGCGCGCACGGCGGCGGCCACCTTCGGCGAGTCGGTTTCGGTACCGTCGGGCAAGCTGGGGGTGGCCTCGACGAAGCGCTGCCACCAATTTGCGAACGCTTCGCGCTCGTCGCGCCCCACGCCGACCGCCTTCGCAGCCGTGGAAAGCGTCGTGCGACCCGTCCAGGCAATGGGCCGTACCCACCAGGACTGGTCCGGCACCGCACCTTTCTGCGCGACGGCGCTGGATACCAATTCCATCAGGCGCGGCTTCGCCGCCGCGTACTGGCGCAACTTCTCGAAGTCGACCACGTACGCCACGGCAATGGCCCGCAAGATTTCGCGACGTCGCGTCGAGTACCCCGGCTCGATCTCTTCGAGACGCCGGGCGAGTCCGTCGGTCATCAGGTCGTTGCGGCGCAGGAACTCGGCAAGCTCGCGCACCGCGGTGCGGTGATTGTGGCGCAACGTGCGAAACGGCTCGCTCTCCTCGTGGTTCGCCTCGATCCGTTCGAGGTC
>SKZP01000250.1 GCA_007127275.1 Planctomycetota bacterium | reverse complement strand
GAATACTTTGAACTAGCACGAATCATACCTTCTACGGCAACCATTGCCACCAGCGACTACCGTGCCCCTCCAAATTGTGGAGTGATTGATGGTCAAGCCCACCGGCTTCGCCCGTGAGTCGTTTGGTCTAACAAGACAAGGCGAGCCCAGGGCGCAAGCCCTGCGAGGCGAAGCCCGTGGGCTCGGCCTCGACGTTCCACAAAAGAGAGATGCTCCGCCGCGTTTGCCCACGAATCATTCGTGGTGCGCGTGGGTCGTGGCCGTGCAGCGGTGTGCGGGCGCCGGCAAGCCGGTGAGGCGCGCCGCTTCGGCGACGGCTATGTGTACGAGCCACAACGGTGTGCCGGCGGCGTCGACGAGCAACGGCCAGCTTTCCCGTAAGAAGGCGGGCACGCGTCGCTCTCGCAGCAACTCGCGCACGGGACGGTGCCCAGGGGCGCCGAGCGGGCGGAATGGCTCCCCGGGACGCTTGCCACGCACGGTCAATGGCCATTGAAGTGCGCTTGCCGCAAGCAAGGCCCCCGCGGGGCGGCGCCGTTGGTCGCGCTCGTGGCGTGCGAGTTCCGCGTCGTCGACCGTGGTCGCCGCGTCGACCCGCAAGTGCCAGCGCCGGCCGGCCGCGTCGAAGGATACCTCGCCGGGGCTTTCGAGCGTGACCGGCAGGGTGCAGGCCGACTCGTGTGATGTCGCGGCCACGTCGGGGGCGGCGGTGCGCAAGAAACGCAGGGTAACGTAGGCTTCCTCGTCGCCGGTTGCGTTCGTCGCGGTCGCCGTCTCCGCTGGCCTCGGCGCAATCACGTGTGCCCACCACCCGGCCGGCAAGGCGAGCTTCGCAGCCGGGGATCCGGTCATTGCCAGCGCAACCAAGTCACTGAGCAACTGTCGCGTGACCCGGCGCCCCGGCAGCCCCAGGTCGACCGTGAGCACCCGCTTCAGCGCTTCGCGGATCAAGGCCGGCTTCAACTCCAACGCTTCGCCCTGCGGCTCGTGCAAACGGTGGCGCACGACGAACTCGCGGTGTGTCGCGTCGTAGCGGCGCGCCACCTCGGCGGCGACCTGTGCCTCGAGCACCGCGGCAGCGGCTCGCACATCCTCGGCAAGGCCGGCTAGGTGCTCCGCCACCGAAGGGTTGAGCGCCGCCAACTCCGGCATCACCGTGTGCCGAATACGGTTGCGCAGCCGACTCTGATCGGCGTTCGTCGGGTCGTCGACGGCGTCGAGTCGCTCGGCCCGGCGGTAGGCGTCCACTTCGTGGCGGTGCACGGCTAGCAAGGGCCGCACGAGCCACGTCCGTTGAGGCGGCGCCTCTTCCGCGGTACTCGCCGCGTCGTGCGCCCGCAGCGCTGCCATTCCCTGAAGCCCCGCGAGTCCCGTTCCGCCGATCAGGCGCATGAGCATGGTTTCCGCTTGGTCGTTGAGGGTGTGGCCGGTCGCGATCAATGCACAGCCCTGCTCGACGGCGAGGCGTGCGAGAAATGCGTAGCGAGCTCGGCGCGCCGCGTCTTCGAGGCCCTCACCCGCGCGCGCCCGGCCCTCCCCGGCCTCGACTGCCCAATCCCCCGAGATCAGCGGCACGCCGTGCGCCGCGGTGAGTCGCCCGAGGTGTGCTGCCGCTTCGTCGTCGCGTTCGTGTAGACCGTGGCGGTAGTGCGCGACGACGAGCCGCAGCGCGGGCAAGCGAGCGCGTCGCAGCCAGGCGAGCGCGTCGAGCAGCACCGTCGAATCCGGACCGCCGGAACATGCGACAACGACCCCACGGGCGGCCGCCGCGTCGAGGCCGGCGCTTGCGAGCCTCGCCCACGCGTCCTCGAGCGCCTCGGCCACTCGGGCGCGCAGCGCCGGAACCCGGCGGTCCTTGTGGGGGTATGCGCGGCGTGACTCCGGCGGCGGTGTCCCCTCGCTGGCATTCATGCGACGTAGGCTTCCGGATCTGCGCGACCTCGTCCAGGCGCGCAACGGGTTAGTCGTTCGCCTGGTCGGTATTCCCGAGTGCCTGGTCATGCCCCGGCAAGCTGGTAAGCCCCGGCGGCCAAAGCGCCCAGAACCGTGGCTGGGAAACCGACTCGCGCTGCGCCTCCTCGAGCAGTTGCTTCAGTTGCTGCGCCGCAGCGGCGTCACGCAACGAAAGCTCCTCCACCTCGCGGTCGTGCTGCAGGAAGCTAAACGGGCTCAACTCCAACGGGCGCGGCTGGTAGCGAACGACATTCGGCGTTTCGTTCGGATCAATCTGCGCTTGTATCCACGCGATGGCGTCCTCTTGGTAGCCGAGTTCGTCGACGAGCCCGAGCTCCTTTGCCTGTACCGCGGTAAAGATCCCCCCGTCGGCCCATTCCTCTTGCACGCGTTCGCGCGTCAGGTTCCGCACGACCTGGCGACGCCCCTCGAAGACGACGTCGACGAAGCGCGCATGCATCTCGTCGACGAGGTTCTGAAAGTAGAACTCTTCCATCGGCTCGGGCTCGGTAAACGGATTGCCCAAGTCCTTGTAGGGAGCGCTCGTCACCGTACGGTCCTTGATGCCGAGCATCTCCAGCAATTGCGCGTAATTGAGCGTCTGCATGATCACACCGATCGAGCCGGTAATGGTCGTCGGGTGGGCGACGATGTGCTCGGCGTGCGCGGAGATGTAGTAGCCGCCCGAGGCCGCCACATCCTCCATCAGCACGACATACCGGAAGGTGGCTCGCTCGTTGCGCCACTTTTCGACGTGCGACTTGATCAACTGGTGGAGCTTGTCGCTCGCCGTGAGGCCGCCGCCGGGAGAGTTGACGACCAACACCATGGCATGCACTTGCGGGTCGGCGTCGATCCGGGCGAGGGCGTTCTCGACCATTTCGATCGGGCTGGGAATCATGCCGAGCAATCCGCCGCGTTGGTCGATCAGAATGCCTTGCGCGTCGACAATGGCGACTTTGTAGTCGGCGGTACCGGTCTGCACCGTCACTTCTTGCAGGCCGTCCTGGACGCGACTCGGGCGCAGGCTACGCTCGGTGGTACCGGCGGTGAAGTAG
>SKZP01000191.1 GCA_007127275.1 Planctomycetota bacterium | reverse complement strand
CAGTAGGAAAGCAAAAGGTTGAAGATGCCGCCCCCTTGCGAGCTATACGAGGCAGGCGTGGCAGAGGATGTGTAGTCGAGTACGGAGACCGCGCCGACGCTCACTACGTGCGGGTTGGAGACCGCGGCGGGGTTGGTCATGGACCCCTCCGGCACCCATTCGCCGAAGGTGCTCCCACTGTCGGCCGTCTGCAGACGCATCCGAGCCACCGGCCCCGAGTCGACGCGCTCAATGCCGACGTAGTAGCTCGCCCCCGGCTGCCGCGGCGTCTCCACCAGTTGCGCCTGGGCGGAGCCGTTGCCGGTGTCCACCTCCTGTGGCCCGGAGCCGGTGTCCTCGAAGAGTACCGCACGCAAGCTCGCGAACGAGCTGTCCGGGCGTTCGTAGCTAAAGACCACACGCACCTGCGACTGCCCCGGATTCACATTCACTTCATTGAGCGGCAAGCCGTTGTCGAACTGGACGAAGTCGTTCAGAAACGGCGGATCCTCCCCTTCCCAATAACGGCCGTTCGCGAAGTTGCCCGCGGCGACCACCCAAATCATCCCGGCAGAGACCGCAGCGCGCGCCGCGTCTGAGACGCTGCCGTTCCCCGGATACCCGAAGTAGGCCGTCGAGTGACTCACCACCTTCGGCTGCGGCGAGCGCTGCACGAGCCAACTGACAATGGATTGCATGTCGAGATTGCTGCCTTCGCGCACCGCATACACCGGTCCGATGCTCGGGGCGGAGTCGCGGAACAACTCGAGGCAGGCGGTGCCGTGCGGGCCGACGTCCTCGTTGAGGTCGTCCTGCGAGGCGTGCGTGACGACCGGACCGGTTTCGTGCGCGAAGTCCTCGAGGCCGCCGAACTCGAGGTCGAGGATGGCCACCGGCACGTCGCCACCGCGCACGCCGAGGTTGTGGTACTCGTGAAGATCCATCGCGAAGACGCCTTCGCTGACGACGGTGCCGAAGCCGGGCGACGCACGCACCGCCGGCTCGGGGCGCTGCACGACCACGTTGGGCAACCGCTCGCGCAACATCTCGAACATGCCCGGCACCTGCGCCGGTGGCACCCACGCCCAAAAGCGCGTCTCCGACGTCGTCGGCCGAATCTCAAGCCCGGGAACCGTCAGACGCAGCGCCTCCTTGAGCGCGGCGGGAATGGGCTGCGGCTCGTTGACAAGCTCCCCGTCGTTGTACGTCAGCAGGCGCGCATTGGCGTCGACATACACGAACACACGCCCCTGGTCGTCGACCTCGACGCCGCGGGCCGCGGCCATCTCGCGCCAGCCCCGCCCCGGGGCCTCCCGCTCGTCGTCGCCGTCAAGCACCGCGGCAAGCTGCACGAATACGTAGTCGAGCCCTTCGCGCCACCCCGGCAGCCGGGGTTGTGCCTCGCGTCCCGGGTGCGCGCGCCCGTCTTCGTCGTTGAGCGTAACGTCGCTGTCGCTGCCGTTGTCGCTCGGCCCCGGCTGCTGCGGCCCTCCGCTAGCACTCGCGGCGAACCCCACCAGGCACGCGCAAAGCAACGACAGCAACACTCCAAAGCGCGTCAGCATGGCAACGACCCTCGGTCGAACAACGAACATGTGAGAAGCAAGGCGAGCGACAACAGCCGTCGTCGCACCGAGAGAACGTCAAAGCGCCCCTTGTTATATCCAGCAAGCGCTACGACCGAACGTTCAATGCGAAATTTCTCGTTATCATCGGAAAGGTACGGAGGCATCAGAAATGGTTGGTACCGAAACCCGCGCCAAGCCCCCTCGACTTCGTCGGTGGGTCGTATGCTACCTGCCGAGTGTGATGCCGACGTACGTGACTTCTACTCCGCACCCACGGGGTCCGACGGCGACGCAGCATGCAGGCACGGCGCGTCCATGCTACGCTTGCTTGCCTTGCCCCACAGCTCCCAAAAGTGCGCCGGCCAAATGTGCCGGTTAATACTGTCGACCGATCACTACGGTCGAGAAAGGATCACTTTCCGATGAATACGAACTCGACGTTTTTCGCAGTGTCTCGGCTTACGCGTACCCTGTCGCTGTGCTTCGCGCTGGCCCTCACGCTGCCATTGCTGTTCCTCGGCTGCGAAACCACACGCGCCTCCTCCTCGGCCCGCGAGGGTTCCGCGGAGGCGGAGACAAGCGCGGTGCGCTCCGGCGCCGGTCCCGACGCACGCGTCGCCACGGTAACGGTGCCGCAAATCCCCTCGAGCGTAGAGGCGTTTCGCGCGTGGCGAGACGAAGTCGCGACGACGCCGGAAGGTGGCGCGGCGACGTGGATCGTCGCGCTGTACCTGTATACGCAGGACGAGGAACTCGGCAACGCGTGCCTGACCATGCAGGCCGATCGCAGCCACCTCGTGGAGGCGGCACGCGACGACGAGGCCCACTACCGCGGCCACCGTATTCACGGCAGCTCCCGCGACGCGTTGGAATCGACACTACGCCCCAGCCGCCAGCCGTTCGTACCCGCCTCTTATTTCGAGGGCACGTCGTGGCAAACCGGCTACGCGCTGCCGCAACCGCCGCGAACGATCACCTTCCGCATCCAACGCGAAGATGATGAATCCGCACGCCTCTTCGTCTTCTCCAGCGGCGCCGACCGCGACCGGCCCATTTCGATGAAGCGCAACAACCGCGGCATCTGGAAAGCCTACGAGTGGTCCACGATCGTCACCGGCATTCGCGAGCCACAGCAGCCAGAGATCGACGACGATTTCTAGGGGACGCTTCCACGAAACCAAGGAACCCAAGCCGAGGCGGCGGAGGCAGGTTCGCAAGTGCCCCCGGGGCGAAACGAACGAAAGGGGCCCACATGCGCGTTTGGCACGTGAGCCCCTTGTTGCGTTCGCTAGTGCAGCGCGACTCTACTGGCGCTCCAGGCGGGCCTCTTCAACAATCGTGTACGTGCCGTCGCCGTTGTCGACCCACAGCCCCTCTTCGGTCCAGCTACCGGACACGCTGTAGGTTCCATCCGCATGGAACTCAAGCGTGCTGGCGTTGCTGGTCCACGTACCGACAGGCGAGCTG
>SKZP01000266.1 GCA_007127275.1 Planctomycetota bacterium | reverse complement strand
TCGGCTCGGCTTTGTTTTCGTCAGACGTACTTGCGGCTACCGAGGCGCTTGAAACACACCCGGTGGATGGTGCGCGTCTCCATGTCGACCAGCAACACGCCGTCGCAGTCGAAAACCTTTGAGTACTCGAGCAATTGCCGGCGCGTATTCGCGTTGCGCACTGAAGGGGCCGACTCGCCGGTTTTCACTTCGGCGACGTAGCACATCCCGCGCCGAGCGACGAGGTAGTCGGCCTGGACGCTGAACGCGATGGTTTCGTCGTCAAGCAACACCTCGCAATGCTCCCGAACTTGGCTCGCCAGGACACGATATCCCTCACTGCGCAGCAACCTCGCCGCCGCTTCCTCCCCCCACTGCGCTCGCGAAAAACGTCGGGAGCGGCGCCACCACGCGAGGAACCGTCGCCACCGCGAGTAGGCGAGCACGCAGAGCAAGAGCACCCCGAGCAGAAGTGCCACATGCCACCCGGTATCCAACCCGGTCACCCACTCCCACACCAGCGTGTCCTGGCCCCACACCCAAAAATCTTTTCCGTTCGGCAACGTCATTATGCAATGCTGGGGCCATGCGCACCGGGTGCAAAACCATCCGGTCCAGAGCACGGAGGTTCGCCCTTTCGGACTGGGGTTGGTCGCAACTCGTTCCTCCCAACCCACCGTTTCGAAGTTGACGGCCTACTCGTCGCGCAAGCGCCGCAGAGCAACGAGTCCCAGTAGCATCAGCACGCCGAAGCCGGACGCGAAGATCAGAACGCCGGAATTCCTTGCCGCGCGGTTGCTGCCGGATTTCGACGAAGCGCCGTCCTCGCCTTCCTCGTCTCCGTCTTCGTCGGATAAGAGGTTGCGCTCGAGGAGGACCTCGCGGTCACTGTCCAAGCGAACAAAGCGTGCTGGGATGAGTTGTAGGGGACCTTCGGTTTGGCCGACGACGCGCAAGTCGCTCGGCGGATCCCCAAACAGGCTACGCCTTTGCGGTTCCTGACCGTCCTCGCCGTCCCCTTCCTTCTCTCCCTCGGTCGCGTCGTCATCCGCATCCGCATCCGCGTCCTCGTCCTTGTCGTGTATGGCGACCTTGTACGTGATCCTCTCGAGTGAAATGTTGCGGTCGTCGTTGACGCTGCGAACGAGCCTACGAAATGAACGAGTCACTTGCACCGAGAGCGCATCCGCGTCGTCGAGCCACTCTTTGGTGACCTCCTCGGGAAGATCTCCTGAAACCGCGTACAAGTAGGAGTTGGCGCGCCGTTGGCGGCTTAACGGAACAAGCTCGCCGTCCTTGAGTTCGTGGATGTGGTAGGTGCCGCGAGGGTGAAGCGGAACGTGAACGATGAAAAACGTGTGGTCCGGATACTCGTCGAGAGCTTCGACAAAGTACTCGCGCTGGGTCTGCGGAAACGACGGGGCAACATCCGCCACGGCGAGCGAACTTGGGAAAACCACAGCTACGGCCGTCATGGCAAGCAGCAGCGTGCGATACGGGCGATGACTCATGGAACACCTCACATTCGGAATGAAGCGACGCGGACAGAGAGTAAAACGGATGCGTCGTCGGGCGGTTCAGACTTGGGAGCGTCAAATTGGCTTCCGAACTTGAGCTGCTGCGCTCGGCTCAGCTTCGTTGTCGTCGGTTGCGCTGCTCGACGTGACTCGTCACGCCTCTGCTGCTCACCTTCCTCCGCCTTGCACAGCCTTCGCTCGTGACGCTCAACGTTCGGAGTTTCTGACAGCACCTAGTGTATCATCCACGGCCATGATTCCCAAACAAGTGGCGACATGGCTGCGGTGATACCGTTGATAAAAAGGGAAAGCGCCACGGCGTGCCACAGGCGCAACGGCAATACGAGCCAGAATATCAACGCTTCGAGCCCAACGACGCCCCCCTCGAGCGCGAAAAACGTCTGGAGCTCCGCCAGCGTGCCGGGCTCGGCCGGTACCCAGTACCACAGGGCGGCGGTTAACAGCGGGTGGCTGACGAGGTTCGCGAGGAACGCAACGACCACGGCGCGCAGCCGCCAGCGCGGACTGACGTGCGGCGGCCAGAACGCCGGCAGTGCCTCGTACCCTGCCTTCGCCCCGTTCGTCGCACCCCCCTCGGCGCGAGGGTCGCATGTCCGCTTTTTGCGCGGCTCGCGGTTGCCGACGAGCAACGCGACGAGCGGCACCTCGACGGCGAGGGTCTTTGCGAAGTAGAGCGCCCAAACATCCAGCATCTCGGTGCATCCGCAGGGGGGAGCAGGGGGATCATGCGGGCATGTCGCTGCCGCCCGGCGTGGTCTCCGCACCGCCGGCACTAGCGCGGCGCGCCGCCTCCGCCGGCAGAGCGAGCGCGAGCAGCAGAATGGGAATCTCAATCCAGGCATGCACCGCCGCGGCCAATCCGTAGACGCCGCGCGCGTCGGCAAACGAGGCAACGAAGCCGAGCAGCAGGACGCCTCCTGCGCCGACGAGGATCATCAGAAAGTAGAACTGCTTCGGCCAGCGCACGACGTTGTGCGGCGTTACCCACTGCTCGTCGGAGTCGAGCCGCGGCAGCACGTGAATCACCACGAAGTAATGCATGCATTGCAGATACACCGCCGCGGCGAAGAACGACAGGGCCGTATACTGGCGGTGCATCAACTCCGGCGGTACGAACACGTCCATATGGTTGTCGAGGCCGCCGGCGCTGGCGAACAGGCCGAGGTCGGGGGCGAACAGGTCGAGCTGCATCAGCCAGGCTAGCGGTACACCACTGGCAAGGAACAGCGGCACGAGCACAAAGCCGACGAGGCAGGCGAACATCACCTGGCGACGTTGCCGGCCGCGCAGCCGTTCGGCGAGAAACGCCACTGGCGTGAGGTTGTGTAGCAGCGCCAGTGCGAGCATGGTGTGAATGGGCCAGAGGGCGGCACCGAGACCAATGCCGCCGAGCACGACGACGCCGATCAGCGTGACGAAGAAGCCGCGCCGGACCAGGATGGGCATCACCAGCGCGCCGAGCAACACGACAAGGCCGAGCTCCAGCGGCATCCAGAGG
>SKZP01000429.1 GCA_007127275.1 Planctomycetota bacterium | reverse complement strand
GGCTCCGTCACGCCGACGTAGCGCAACACGTCGCCACTGCGCAAGCCGTATGCGTAGAGCAGCGTATCCGACTCGACGCGGGCAAACTCAAGACCGACGTAGCCCAGCGGCTCCCCCGTTTCGGAGTCGCGTTCGAGCTTCGGCCGGGCTTGCGCCTCATGAAGGATCTCACGGACGTGATGCGCGAGGAACACGCGTTGCGCCTCGGTGATCCGCCAGGCAAGAGCGTCGGCAATTTCCGTTTGTGTATCCTCTTGCGCAGCGTCGAGGCCGAACTCGTGCAATGCCTTGCCCCGAAGCGCCGCCGCTCGTTCGTCGTCGTGGGTGCAGCCGAACCGTTCCGGAGAGGCGGTCGCCGCCGGGGGGGCAACCACCTCCGGCGCAAGTTGCGCCGCCGGCAACAGGCAAAACATCAGCGTCCGTTGCGCGTCCCGGTCCACGGCGCCGCGGCGCACGGTCACCTCGAAAAAGTGGTGCCGCGCTTGCTCGCTCAATACCTCCAACAACCGCTCCACCGTGGGAACGGCGTGGCCGTTGATGCGCTCAACGACATCCCCCGGCAAAAGGCCCCACTGGTAGGGCGTCGCCGTCCTCTCGCCGCCCAAGCGCACCGCTCCGCCTCCCTCGGGAAGGGCCACCTCCTCGGGGGCGAGCGCATGCAACGTCGCTAGCGGACGCGCGAGTGCTTCCGTAACGTGTACCTGCGGCACGACCCAGCGGTCCGTGGCGACCTGCGTCGGCGGAGGCCGCAGCGCCGGGTGCGCCGGCAGCGCCAACCACGTCCCCACCTCGAGGGGCTCCTCCGCATCCTGATCCAGTTCGTTCGCCCGACGTATCATCCGCGCAAAGTGCGCGTACCCGTAGTGGGCCCGTGCCACCTCGCGCAAGCTGAGCGGCTCCTCGAGCCGAATCTCGCGCGGCTCGCCGGCCGGCGGCGCGTAAAACAGCTTGCATTTCAACTCGTGGCGGTGCCCCTCGCGAAGCAACACGAGTTCGAGTTTGTCCGGCCGTAAGCTCTCCTGCAGTTCACGGGCCACGTTATGCGGATGGACGAACGGCACCTCGTTGATCGAGAGCAGCAAGTCGTTGTCGCGAAGCCCCAACTCGTACAGCAAATGATTCGCCTGGATGCCGCGAACACGAAAACCCTGTGTGGACTCGTCGCCACGCTCCGGCATGCCGTGAATCTGCAACAGGGTTTCGTCGGTGACGAGGTCGGAGAAGGTGCTGCCCGGCGCAAGCAGCGCCGCCCACGTCCCGGCGGCGTTGCGCTCGACGTACATTAGATGCCCGCTGCTGCTACCAGGCTCGACGAGCCGCGGCTCGACCAAGTCGTCGGAGCCACCGTCCTCCTCCGCCATGACGGGCAACCACAGAACCACCGCGGCAAGCGTCGTCCCAACAAGCAGCATCCACCCTGCCGTTCGTGCCGTCATGGTCCCGGCCTTTCGTTCAGTGTCCGAGGAAAAACGCCTCTTTTTACAGCTGGACGTATCCTACCACGACCGACGCTCCGGACGCGAGACAACGTCAACTCTCGGGATGCAGCCGACCTTTGTTGCAGAATCAAATCTCCTCCGGCACCACATGCGTACCCGAATCTGCGGGCACCAACGTTTGGCCACAGATCCGGGCTCGTACGGGAGACACTGCATTTTGTGGCGGAACAGAAGCCGACTGCGCTACGGCCTCGCCTCTGCTGCTCGCTTCGCGCCTGCTGCTCGCTTCGCGCCGCCCCACCCTGCGACCGGATAGCTTCTGGTTCACACGACTCGAGATGGCTCAAGAGGCGTAGCGGTAGTATGCTCGACGCGGAGCGTTGCGCGAGGCGCGTGGCGAAGACAAACTGCTTTCGCCGCGTAGGTGCGAACCGGCAACGAAGGCCACCAATCACGAGACACCGACAACTAGACTCCTAGACCGAACATGCAACACCCCGAAGAAGTCGATCAGCAAGCGCTGGAGATGTCGCTCTTGGCGGCGAAAATGGGCGAGGAGCGCAAAGCCGACGCGGTGCGAATTCTTGAGCTGCGGCAAAAGTCGGTTGTCGCCGACTACTTCGTCGTCATGACCGGCTTCAATCGCCGCCAAATTCAGAGCATTGCCTGGGAATTCGACCGGGAAATGAAGCAGCGCGGCATCAAGAAGCTCGGCGTCGAGGGCTACGACACTGGCTGGTGGGTGCTGATTGATTACGGCGCCGTGGTCGTGCACATCTTCCACGCCGACGCACGCGACTACTACGAATTGGACATGCTTTGGGGTGATGTACCGGTGCTCGACTGGCACGCCGAACTCGCGCGCCTCGGCCACGAACCGTTGTCCGCGATGAGCGCCACCCAGGCGTCTTCCGACCTCGAGGAGCCGGAAGCCGGGCCGACGAGCAACGACTACGAGCCGGGAACCCCGCCGGAGCGCGGCCCCGGGCTAGAGCCCGAGGAACTCAAGCGGCTGCAAGCCATTGCGGAGATTGACGCGCACGCCGCCGACGACCATGAAGTCGACGACAACGCCGCAGAGGAACGCCCCGAAGACGACTCCCCCGAGTCGAACTTCGACCTCGGCATTCACTCGTGGCGCGGCGACGGCAGCGACGACTCGACGGATTGATTGCTCGTTGCGGCGAGGGAGGGGTGCTACTCGCTGGCGGTGTGCGGCTCACACCGTGCGCCGTTGAGCAGCGTATCAATCATCATTTCCGCCATCTGTTCCATGGTGTGGCTGGCCCCCAAATGCTGCCGCGCATACCAGATGTTGTCCATCACCGCGAGGAAGCTGCCCGCCAGGACCTCCGGCGAATGCGGTCGCACCTCGCCGCGCTCTTGCGCCTCGCGAAACACCGCAACCACCGGCGCAAAGATGGACTGAAACGCCAGCGCGGACAATCGCTCCGCATGCTGGCAATCAATGGCGCAGATGTCGCACTCCAACAGCCGAAACAGATGCACCGGCGGCTGTTCAATCAACCACCGCGAAATGGCCCGCAGCCGGGCGTCCACCGTCGCCGCAGCCTCCTG
>SKZP01000613.1 GCA_007127275.1 Planctomycetota bacterium | reverse complement strand
CCATGAGCACACTGCTCAATCTTGAGGTGGAGTTGCATGTTACGGGGCCGTTTCAGGAGAATTGCTACATCCTCCGTTGCGCGAAGACGCGACGTTTCGTCGTCGTCGACCCCGGTGCCGGAATGGAGAGCCGGGTGCGCGAGCTGCTCGAAGTCGAAAACGAAACGCTTGTCGCGGTACTGCTGACGCATGCACACCTGGATCATATCTGGGGGCTCGGCGCGGTGCTTAACGTTGCGCCGGACGTCGAGGTCGGCATGCACCCCGACGAAGTCCCGGTGTACGAGTCGTTCGCCGAGCAGTCGCAGTTGTTCGGCCTCAGCGGAATGGTGCAGCCGCCGCCGGCAACGAGTGAGCTTGGCTCACAAGTCCGCTGGCTGCGCGAGGGGGATACGTTCACGCTCGGCGAGACGCCGTTGTTCGTGTTCGAGGCGCCGGGACATTCGCCGGGCAGTATCTGCTTCTATTGGGGGGAGGGGGAGCTCGAGGTGTTGCCCGAGGAGCTTGTGGAGGGGATTCCCAAGCTCGTGGCGCGGCGTGCGCAAGCGGAGGGAGCATGCCTTGTCGGCGACGTCGTCTTGAGCGGCAGCGTCGGACGCACCGACCTGCCGGGGAGCAACCACTCCCATCTGATGCGCACGCTGCGCCGTCGCATCGCCATGCTCCCGCCGCAGACCCATTTGTTGGGCGGACACGGCGAGTCATTGCAGCTTGCCGAGGAGTTCCGCACCAATCCCTACTTGCAAGAGGCCTGCCGCGACCTCGGCCCGTAAGGAGCCGACAGGAAAAACCTTCCGAACGTTGAGCCTTACGAGCGAAGGCTATGCAAGGCGGAGGAAGGTGAGCCGCGCAGGCGTGACGAGTCACGTCGAGCCGCGCAACCGACGACAACGAAGCAGAGCCGAGCGCAGTTCCGTACAAAAATTGTTTCGGCAACAGCGACTGTCCCCCAAAAACCCCCTTCCACTTGCCTTCAAGCCGCACCAGGACTATCATTCCGACGCCAAGGCAGGGTAGCTCAGCCGGTTAGAGCGATGGCTTCATAAGCCATAGGTCGGGGGTTCGAGTCCCCCCCCTGCTATCTTAAGCGAATCCGGCGCATTCGCCGGCATCCGTAAAGCCCCGTCCTACGGGGCTTTCTTCGTTCGTGCGGTTCGTTTGCCTGTGCCGGATTCGCTTGCAGCCGGGGAGTTGTCGCAGTGCCGAGCATGGATTGCGCATTGGGCGTTTGTGCGAGGTTGTGAATGTCTTTGCCTTGGAGGCTGCGGCGCAGGGAGTCTGGGGTGTCTCTCCATCCGCCTACACCTTGCGGCACAAACGTCGGCTTGGGTGATTCCGCGGGTGGGGGCTTGCAACGCCTCCAAAAGCGCGCAGAATTGGGCCCACGGCGGTGGCCGTGGTTTGTTGCGTGTGACTTCGCACGGGCTTGACTGCATTCCTTCGTAGCGGCACCGGACGCGCGGTCGAGGAAGATGACCGAGACGACTCCAACGTGGTGGCAGCAACTTCAGGCGGGCCTCGATGAAGCGGGGGCGGCGCTCTGGGGGGCGGTCGATGTCGAGGAGGTCGTTGCCTCGCATGAGTGGCACGACGTCTGTGTTCGACTCGACGCGTGGCTCGCCGAGGGCAACCACGGTCAGATGCACTGGCTTGCCCGAGAGGAAGCTGTCGCCACTCGCATGGACCCCCGCACCCGCTACCCCTGGATCCGCTCTGCGCTGGCCGTCGCCTTTCCCTACGACACCCTGCAGGGGCGCGACGCCGCCGTGTCCCTCGGCGAAGGCGTCGTCGAGCCCGCCGAGCGCGGCCGCGCCAAAATCAGTCGCTACGCCCATGGTGTCGACTACCACTGGTTGCTCGGCAAGCGCCTCTTGCGGCTGGTCAAGCAGGTCGGCAGGGCCCACCCTGGCGTACAGTTGCGCTACTACCTCGACACAGGCCCCGTACTCGAACGCCAGTGGGCGGAGCGAGCCGGCCTTGGCTGGCTCGGCAAGAATGGTCTGCTGTTGCACCCGCAGCTCGGCTCCTATTTTTTCCTGAGCGTAATCTTCTGCAGCGAACCGACGCCGGAAGAGGCCCGCCGCCCGCGCGTGCCTGATCGCTGCGGCACGTGCACCCGCTGCATCGAGGCCTGCCCCACCGATGCCCTCGCCTACGACGGCTCCGGCAAGCTAGACGCGAGGCGCTGCTTGAGCTACCTGACCATTGAGGCGCGCAACGAGCCCGCCTCCGAGCTTCTCGCCGAGCACCACCACGGCTGGCTCTTCGGCTGTGATATCTGCCAGCAAGTATGCCCGTGGACCCGCAAGGCACCGCTGACGCAAACCACCGAGTTCGAGCCGTGGGAGGTCTACGAATCCCTCACGCCGCAACAATTTGCGCAGCAATCCGCGGAGTTGTTCCGCCAGCGCTTTCGCAAAAGCCCCCTTTGGCGCCCCGGCCAACAAAAGCTCAACGCGACCCTCGGCCTGCTCGCCCCTACCCGCAGCGACAGCGACAACTCAACGACCTAACCCCCCAATGCAAGTCGGCGTCGTGAGTCCTCCAAGCCCACAGGCTGCGGCCCGCGGGTGGATTTCCAGTCCGACTCACGGGCCGCGTCCGCCGGCGTTTTACGAATCCCCTTCGACAAGGGGGGAGACGCGCGGCCGACCACTCCAGTGTCGCCCGACGGGGTGGCCGAGGGGCCCAAGGTCGCAGCGGCAGCCGGCAGCCCTGGGTTTAGGCGGGCGTGCGAATCACGGTACTGTTCCCACTTCGGCAAGTGAAAGGGAGCGTTTGATGTGGCTCGTACGCCAGCCCCGAAAACCCGGGGCTGCCGCCCTGGACTGCCCTCTGCCGAGCTTCCGGGGCTACCAAGGCGCGCGTCCCGCCTCGGCCTCTTGGGAGCTGTGAGACAACTACTGATCTTTGCGCTCGGGAAGCGAACGCTCCGCTCTCACGCAGTTCTACTGGCGAGCGGGGGACGAGAGTCCCCCGAGTCTACGCGCGTTGGCACCTCGGTTCGACTCGGGGGACTT